>NZ_JBHXLC010000002.1:281330-391326 GCF_042721555.1 Gottfriedia sp. NPDC058432 | reverse complement strand
TCAAACTCTCCATAAAAGTTAAGTTTAAATCTTGTATTGCTCAAAAAACTAATAATTGACGTTTACTTCATGTTTTGTTTAGTTTTCAAAGTTCACTTTGTCGCGTCATTTGCGACTTTTTCATATTAACATCTCTTTATCAGTGAGTCAACATTTTTTTATTTTTTATTACTTTGTTTCGTTTTTTGTCGAACCATCTTGGCGACGTATATAAATATAACACCCCATTTAGATTATGACAAGCCCCTTTTTTCATTTTTTTTAAAAAAAGATAAAAAAATTATATATAGTACGGAGGAAGTGTAATACGCTATGTCGAATTAGCCATAAACTATATAGAAAAGGGGTTTAGAAAATGGATCTACAACCAGATATCCTCATAAAATTACTAATATCAGCAATGTTAGGTTCCGTTATCGGGTTAGAAAGAGAGTTAAAACGAAAACCTCTTGGATTAAAGACATGCCTTGTTATTTCAATAATGAGTTGCCTATTAACAATTGTTTCTATTAGTTCAGCATTTTCATTTCATGGAAGTGATTATTTAAATATAACAATGGACCCATTACGTTTACCGGCACAAATAGTATCAGGAATCGGTTTCGTTGGGGCTGGTGTAATTCTCAGAAGAGGTAACGATACAATTGCTGGGTTAACAACAGCTGCTATGATTTGGGGTGCATCGGGTATCGGAATAATTGTTGGGGCTGGCTTTTATGTCGAAGCTTTTGCAGGCGTAGGCTTATTAATAATAAGTGTAGAATTAATTCCCTACTTAATAAACAAGCTTGGTCCTAAAAGATTAAAAGAAAGAGATATAAGTTTGAAGCTTACAGTAATAGGAAGCGAAAATATAAATATTGTCATTGATCAAATAACCGCTCAGGATATTACAGTTAAAAACATTAAAATAAAAGGATTAAATAATGATGAACATTATGTCCAAATGAAATTATTAGTATTTAATAAACGAAGAACGACAGAAATTTATTATGATATTGAACAAATAGAAAACATCCGTGGAATTGAAATAGAAAGTATATAGTAGTGATAAGTTATTGCTTATTGGTAAAAATAAGTGTTACGAAATTGCGATGGGGGTATAAGCTTGAAAGTATTTCGTAACCAACCTATCTATTTTAAATCCTATACACTATTAAAAATTACTGTACTATTATTATCGTTGATTGCTATATTCGGAACAATCATCCATTTCGCAGAACCATTTACTTTTCCGACTGTTTGGGACGGTATGTGGTGGTCAATCGTAACTACATTTACAGTAGGTTACGGTGATTATGTACCTCTCTCTCCAGTTGGACGTTTTTTTGCAGTTATTTTAATTTTACTTGGTACTGGAATTGGTTCTTTTTATATGATTTCATTCACGGCACAAACATTTAGAAACCAAGACGCGGATTTTAGGGGTACACTTACGTTTACAAAAAAGAACCATATTATAATAGTAGGTTGGAATGAACGAGTTAAAAATGTTATTAAACAACTACGTGCATCTTCAAACCAAGTCTATATCGTATTAATTGATGAAAGTTTAGAGTTATTACCTCCTGATTTAGAGAAGGTGCATTTTGTAAAAGGCTCTGCCGCTAATGACTCAGTTTTAGAAAAAGCAAATATAAAATTTGCCAATACAATCTTAATTACAGCTGATCAAAATAAAAATGAGCAAGATGCTGATATGCAAACAATTTTAACAATCATCGCAACAAAAGGTCTTAACGAATCGATTAACTGTATCGCAGAAATCTTAACGAAAAATCAAGTAATTAACGCTAATCGAGCTGGAGCCAACGAAATAATCGAAGCGCATTTGTTGACTTCTTTTGTTATGTCAGGTTCGATTATGCATAGAGGATATTCAGATGTTGTGCTTAAGTTAACAAACCAATTAGAAACCTTTACAGTAAAAATAATGGAAGTTGAACAAAAAATGGTTGGAAAATTTTATTTCGATATTGTAGTTGAAGAATTAAACAACGATAAAATGATTATTGGAATAATTCGTGATAAACAAACAATCATCAGACCCGATAAAAGTATTAAGATTGCAAAAGATGATTTCCTTATCTTACTTACTTAATAATTGTTACGATTAAAAAAGAGCCAATCTAAATGATATGGCTCTTTTTTAATCGACAAAGTTCTAAAACTTGACTCTTTTTTTATAAAAGTTCATCTTCAATTCTCTTTAGAATTTCAAACCCTTTTATTTGATATTTTCTAGGAACTTTTCCATCTTTTTCAATTGGTTCTTGGAACTGGTTTAATGATCCAGTTAAATTCCCCTCTAAACCAACATTATCATCTAGCCCCTCATTATAAATATGTGTTAATAAAAAGGGAGTATCGAATTGTATAACTGCTCCATCCATATCTAACGAACCTGAAGTAACATTAAAAGGTAATCTTAAATATTGATACCCGTCATCATCCTGCATTAATAAATCAAAACTGCCATGATCATATTCCCAGTTTGCTCCAATTACAAATCCATGATTTTTTAATTTCCCCTCAATGTCATTAAGCGGATATATTGCATTTTCTAATTTTGATTTTAAAGGATACATGCTTTCCTCCTCCTTTTTCAATAGTATTTTCTTATTAAGTAAAAACATGAATATTAATTTTAATTTCAATAAAAAAACCGTTGTTAAAGTCAATTTAACAACGGTCCTTTTATCTAATATTATTTTAAACGTTCTTCTAATTGCATTTTTAGTTCTTCAAATCCTGGTTTTCCTAATAATGCAAACATGTTTTTCTTGTAAGCTTCTACACCTGGTTGATCAAAAGGATTTACTCCAAGTAGATATCCGCTCATCGCACAAGCTAATTCAAAGAAGTATACCATGTAACCGAAAGTATACTCATCTAATTTTGGTAATGAAACAATTAGATTTGGTACTCCACCGTCAGCATGAGCTAAGATCGTACCTTCAAAAGCTTTTTTATTAACGAAATCTACAGTTTTACCAGCAAGATAATTTAATCCGTCAGAGTCGTTATCCTCAAGTTCAATTGTTAATTCATGGCGAGGATTTTCAACAGATAAAACTGTTTCAAATAAATCACGTCGACCTTCTTGTACATATTGTCCAAGAGAATGTAAATCCGTTGAGAAGTTTGCTGAAGATGGATAGATCCCTTTTTGGTCTTTCCCTTCACTTTCTCCAAATAATTGCTTCCACCATTCTCCAAAATATTGTAATGATGGTTCGTAGTTAACAAGCATCTCTATTGTTTTACCTTTGTTGTATAAAACATTTCGAACAACTGCGTATTGATATGCTTGATTATCTTCTAATTCTGAAGAGTTGTATTCTTTATATGCATCTTGTGCACCCTTCATCATTTGTTCAATATCAATACCCGCTGCAGCAATCGGTAATAAACCTACTGCAGTTAATACTGAATAGCGTCCACCTACATCGTCAGGAATAACAAATGTTTCATATCCCTTTTCATCGGCAACAGTTTTTAATGCTCCACGTGCTTTATCAGTTGTAGCATAAATACGATGTTTAGCTTCTTCAGCACCATATTTTTCTTCTAATAGCTTTCTAAAAATACGGAATGCAATCGCTGGTTCAGTAGTTGTCCCAGATTTTGAGATAACATTAATTGAAAAATCCTTATCCTTTAAAACTTGAATTAAATCGTGCATATATGTAGAACTAATATTATTTCCTACGAAGAAAACTTGCGGTGCTTTTCTTTCTTCTTTAGAAGCAATATTAAAAAATGAGTGTTGTAACATTTCAATTGCAGCACGTGCACCTAAATAAGATCCACCGATACCAATTACTAAAAGAACGTCTGAATCTGATTTAATTTTCTCTGCTGCTTTTTGAATTCGAGAAAATTCTTCTTTGTCATAGTCATTAGGTAACTCTACCCATCCTAGATAATCGCTACCTGCACCTGTTTTTTCATGAATTGTATGGTGAAATAATTTCACTGCATCCCTTAAATAAGATATTTCATGATCTTGAAAAAACATTTTTGCTTTTGAATAGTCAAATTTAATATGAGAAGTCATACATCAAACCTCCTTAAATAGTTGTAATACCTTTACAATGTACCTAATTAAATAATTGAAAGCAAGTAAATGGAATTATATTTTTGTGAAATTTTTAACAAAAATTAAAAAGACAATTCTCCTTATAATTATTTTTAGTACATAAACAAAAACAAATGAGGAAAGATATGATAGAAGGTCATAAAAAAGGAGGTTAACCTATATGAGTACATTACAACGTATTGCACTTATTTTTACAATTATTGGAGCTATTAACTGGGGTTTAATTGGGTTTTTTCAATTTGATTTAGTTGCAGCAATTTTTGGTGGTGCAGATTCTGCTTTTGCTCGAATTATTTATGGTATCGTTGGTATTTCAGGATTAATTAACCTTGGCTTATTATTCAAACCTTCAGAAGAGCTGGGAACACATCCTGAAACAAATGAAGTAAGATAACTAGCAGACGAAATTAGTCTCTTTTGTATCTGTACTTTTCCAACATTAAAAAGGAAGGGTAAATTCCCTTCCTTTTTAATTCGTCATATTTTCTTTCTTCATCTCAACGCGAAGCCATTCATTTAATTTTTTATGCAGGGTGCTAAATCCATCTGGTTTAAGCTCTCTTAATAGTCTAGCTGCATGTTTTAAGTTCTCGTCACCATTAAATCCTTGATCGATACTTGCTCCTTTTAAAGACAAACTTATTTTTCCTGTCATCTCATCAATAGACAGTACACGTACATTTACTAATTGCCCAACAGAAATATAGTCTCGAATATCTCGAACATATCCATTAATAATTTCGGAAATATGTACTAGTCCTTGTGTTTGGTGATCAAGTGAAATAAAGGCACCATACGTTTGAATCCCTGTTACTTTACCAGTGTAAACTTTTCCAATATTGTAGTTTTGTGCCATTCAAAACACTCCTAATTTTCGTTCAATTCCACTAACTAAATTTTAGCACACACAGACCAACTTTTAAAGTTTGCTTACTACTCATAAATGGCACTTCTTTTCTAAAATCCCTTTACTTATTATAGTCACTTTAAAGGTTGGGCTATTTCAATTATTTTAAATAAATACCTGTCTCTATTAGAATTGACGAAAAACTTATAATTTAAAAGTATTTTAGCCAATTGCATATCATATGGTGACATACAGAGTATTACTGAAATAAAGAATGTATTCCTTCCGTTTGGACATAATAATCCAAAAACTTAAAGGAGAGTTTGGATGATGAATCATTCTGGAACAATGCAGTCGACATATAAGGTTTCTGGACTTGATGTTTATTATGAACTTTACGGATACCATAATAGCAATAAGCAAGATTCAAAAGTATTTGTATTAATTCACGGTTTTTTATCATCTTGCTTCAGTTTCCGAAGACTAATCCCTTTTATCTCAAAAGATCATGTAGTTGTCGTAATTGACCTACCCCCGTTTGGTAAAAGTGGAAAACAGTTAAATTTTAAATATTCGTATGATAACTTTGCGAATGTTGTTATCTCTCTTGTAAATCATTTAAATTTGCAAAACATTTATTTAGTCGGACATTCTATGGGTGGGCAAATTGCTTTATATGTAACGAAAAAAGAACCGGAACTTGTTAAAAAAGTCATTTTATTATGTAGTTCAGGTTATTTAGGAAGGGCCAATCCACATTTAATTATTTCATCTTATTTCCCTTTTTTCTATCTATATATAAAAAGGCATTTAGCTAAACAAGGTATTATGAAATCCCTAATTTCTGTTGTTCATGATCAGAAGTTAATCGATGATGAGATGATAAACGGATACAAGGAACCTTTTTTGCAAGATGAAATTTTTAGAGCATTAACAAAGATGATTCGTGATCGAGAAGGAGATTTAAGTCCTTCAGATCTACAGAATATATCTGTACCTACTCTTTTAATTTGGGGAGAAAAAGATAAAGTAGTTCCACTAGAAGTAGGTGAAAGATTGCATCGTGATTTAAGGTACTCAACTTTATATACTTATCCAGAAGCAGGGCACTTAATTCCTGAAGAAATTCCTGAACATATTTATGAACGGATATCAAATTTTGTATAAGAAAAAGAGTCTCGAATCGGGACTCTTTTTCACATTTTTTATATTTCAAATATCGGTAAAGTAATAATAACCTTCAAGCCTTTACCATCAATATTCATAAATTTTAACTTACCATTGTGTTGGTCAATAATATGCTTTACGATGGCAAGTCCTAGTCCGGTTCCACCTTCGTTTCTAGATCTTGCTTTATCGACTCGATAAAATCTTTCTCCTAAATGCGGAATCTCTTCAGACGGGATCCCCTTTCCTTCGTCTAATATTTCCAATGTGACTTGTTTATCTTGAAATAGTGAAATATAAATTGTTTTACCTAAAGGCGTGTAACGGATTGAGTTATCAAGTAAATTGTGGATTACCTGTTGAAATCGATCTGGGTCAACATTTGCGATAATCGTCTCATCTAAATTTTTTTGAATTTTAATATTACGTTCAATAAGTATCTGGGAATATGTCTCGATTGTATCTTCAATTAGCTGGGCAATTACATTAGGTTCTTGATTAAGTGGAAATTGCTGACCATCTAATGTGGCCAAGTCAAGTAAATCTCTAACTAATCTTTGCATCCGACTAGCCTCTTTTTGAATGATACCAACATATTTTAGTTGTTGTTCTTGTTTTATTACACCATCTAAAATTGCTTCACTATATCCTTTAACATAACTTAATGGCGTTCTTAATTCATGAGAAACATTAGCTAAAAACTCTTTTCTATTTTCATCTTCTTTTTGTAAAGAATCAGACATTGAGTTAAACGCAGTAGCTAGTTTTCCGATTTCATCACCACTAATGTAATGTATACGTTCAGTGTAATCACCATTTGCCATTTTATAAGATATTTGCTCCATTCTTGATAATGGCTTAATCATTTGTTTTATTATACTTCTGCCAATTAAAAGAATAATGAAAGCAAATAACAATGTACTGATCATAAAAATCCATTTTGATTGTTGGATTAATTCAGTAACACTCCTTAAAGGTAAGTGTAAATAAATAATCCCTTCAAGTTTTTCTTTTTTTACAACCGGAACAACGACACCGATTATTTGATGCTTAAATCTTTTTTCAAATCCTGTCTTCGTAATCACTTTTCCTTTTAATAAAGTTTCACGATCATCTTCAGTAATGAAAGATTCGTGGCTTACATTATAGGGGATACATGCACTTAAATCTCTTGGATTACTAATAAATAAAACATTAGCATTTGAAACAGCATCAAATTTTGAAACAAATTCTGAAAAGTCATTTACATTATTCGTATTATGATAATGATTTACTAAACCTTTACCTTCTTGGATTAACGTGGAACGAACGTATGAAACATATAATTGCTTATATGCAAACTGAAACATTAAAAAGAAAAAGATCGTTGTACAGATTACGATTAAACAAATCGTTAACCAAAGCTTTTGTAAAAACGATAATGAATAGATCAACTTCTTCATCCGTTTATCCCAAATTTATACCCTACACCCCAAACGGTAGATATATAATCTGCATCCTGTCCTAATTTAATCCTTAAAGTTTTTATATGTGTATCGACTGTTCTAGCTGTACCGAAATAATCAAAACCCCAAACTTTTTCTAAAATCTGCTCACGGCTAAAAACGTGGTCTTGGTTCTTACAAAAGAAAAGAAGCAAATCATATTCTTTTAAAGTAAGCGATAAAGGTTTGTCCGATACAAAAGCATTCCTAGACTTTTCATTTATTTTAATTTGGCCAATCTGTAAAACTGAGGCATCCGTATTTTTCGTTCTTCTTAAAACCGCATCTACTCTTGCAATTAATTCACCTGGACTGAAGGGCTTTACGATATAATCGTCCGCTCCCATTTTCAATCCATTTACCTTATCCCACTCTTCACCTTTTGCTGTTAAGAAAATTACAGGTACATTTGATGTTTCTCTAATCTTTTTACAAAGGGTCCATCCATCCATTATAGGCATCATTATATCTAAAATTAATAAATCATAGTTTGATTGACTTATTTTTGATAATGCGATTTCACCATTGTTTGCTTCGTCCCAACTATATCCACTATTTTCTAAATACATTCCAACCAATTGGCAAATTTCTTGTTCATCATCAACAATCAATATCTTTCTTTCAATCATGACGAATGCCCTCTCTTAACAATAATTGAAAAGGTCCTCTTCCTACTGCAACTTCTTTTTCAATTTTCATCGTTGTCGTATTTATTTGGTACAACTTGTTTAAATCATAACTAGCTGCATAAGCAGTATGTTTAAAGCCAATAGCCGTATAAGGATTCGATCCAACTTCTATAAACTTAGTTTGATTAACTACATTCGGATTTAACTTATAAATTTGATTTGTACCATGGGCAATCGTAAACAATCCATCTTCATTTTGAAAAAACGAAATAGGCATTAAAGGCGTATGAAGGGACTTATTTTGCTTTCCAGTAGTAGTTGAATATACTTTTACGTACTCATTTTCCTCTTCTCCATTTCCATGTCCCCCTACAAATAGTTCAGATGAATCTTTGTTTAAAATTAAGCCTACCGATGTGTTGGGCACTTTAATTGTTTCAATTTTAAAACTACTTAAGTTAATACCAATCACTTTTTTTTCGTTAAACAAGCTAACATATAATTTATGATGAATCGTATCTTCAACCATAGAAATAGGATTTCTACCTATTTTAATTTTTTTAAGAACCTTACCATTATGATTAAAAAATGTAATGTTATTCTTTTTTCCATTCGTTACAGCAATCATCCGATTACTTTTTAAAGAAATTATATTAGTGATACCAGTACCAGCATTCCAACTATCAACATGGTCCCCTGTGGAAAGATGATAAATATCTATTTTTGGATTTGTTGGATCATATACCGCAATATCTTCTCCATTTTGTAATAATTCTGCTCCACTTACATCTCTATTTAAATTCCAATCTGTTACTTTATGTAAATCATCTAAATTTAGGAACGTTAAACTTCCCACTTTTTTATTTACTGAAATAAGGACATTTTCCGAATCCTTAATATGTGACATATTATTTGATACACAGCCAGCACAAAATAAGAAAAGTAAAATCGTGCTGAAGATCGAAATCTTTCTCAAAATATTCACCCCCATAAAAGCAATATCAGTCTGCCGATCTTGACTTCTAGCTTTTATATAAAAGAGGCTATCCTTCTATTCATCAAAGATAGGATAGCCTTCGTTATTATTTAATTTACGGTAACCTCTTTTTCAGTATGGTCATGTAAATCCTCTTTTTCAACATGAACCTTTACTGTATTTGTTCCTTTTTCTTTAAATGTATACTTAACTTCATATTCGCCAGGTGCAACTTCTTTTGCATCAGTATAGTCATGCTTTCCTTGCTTATCTTTCCATGTTTCAATTCGCACGTTCGCTTTTTCAAGTGGTTTACCATCATTTGTCATAAGATGAATCGTAAAGAGATTTTCTTTATTTGCAACAATCTTTTCAGTGCCCATTAAATGAATCATTACATCGCCATGATGATTATTTCCACTGTGTGTTTCATGTTCACTCTTTCCAGTATTACTATTACTAGTTGAGGTAGTAGCTTGAACTTTAAAATCCTTTTTCGGCATTGAATGTTGATCCCTAGCAGTAACATGGGCAATAACATAATAATCTCCCGGATCAGTAAATTTATATGTAGCCGAATAAATACCATCTGCACCATTTTTTGCATCAAGCATGGCAATACTATCCTCACCATTTTTACCAATTTCAAATTGAACTTCATCTGCGTCAGAAACCGCTTTATTATTTTGACTAACTTCAGCACCAATTGTAATTTCT
This sequence comes from Gottfriedia sp. NPDC058432, assembly GCF_042721555.1. Lineage (NCBI taxonomy): Bacteria > Bacillati > Bacillota > Bacilli > Caryophanales > Bacillaceae > Gottfriedia > Gottfriedia sp. NPDC058432. Next base: position 381,404 of record NZ_JBHXLC010000002.1, on the reverse strand, counting down.
TTATTTAAACTAATATCGGATGTCGGCAGAAGTATATTTACATCAACAGGTTTTTCAACTACAGGTTCCTTCTTCTTCTCATTAGAACATCCTGCAGTAATCATAATGCTTACAATTAATAGACTTAAAAACTTTTTCATATGTATTACCTCCTAAGATTCTGCTAAAGTAAAATGATCTTATATTTTAGATCGATAAGATTATGTTTTAAATGCGCTTTGTTAAACAGATCTGGATTAGTCTAATGTAGCTAATAAATTCACAAAAACAATCTATCACAAAAATGTGATGAAAATGTGATGTAACTCCAAAAAAAAGAGACCTTCCTTAGTAAGTCCCCATTATGAATTATTTTATTCACGTATTGATTTTTTTTCTTTTGATTCCATTAATTCTGTTATACGCTTTTCTTCTTTCAGCGATGCCTTTTTAATTAAGTAAAAAGTAATAAATGCGCCAATCATAAAAATAATTAATGAAATAACGGCAGGTATATACTCTGTTTTATCTTCAGGAAAATATAAAAACTCCATCATTGTCCCATCACTCCCACTGCCAATTATACAAAGTATTCTAAAATAATCAAAGGAAAATGAGGTATAGGTTAAAAGATTTTCCACTGATAATTAAGTATTGTGTTGTTGATTTCCACTTCGGGATGCTCGCTTTCCATGGAAAGCGAGCACCCTGTAGTGGAAATCAATAGGCACAACTTACTTATCAATGATACATCCAACAATTTAATTAACAAATTCCTCTTTCTACAAAATAAAAAACCAACTGATTTAAAATCAATTGGTTTTTAGTATGAAGATATTCTTTTCTTTAATAATGAAAAATCAATTAAGTCTCCTAAAGTTGCTGGAGCAGGTTTTTTCATATATTGCTTATCTTTTTCTACTAATTTATAAATATGATATGTCGTTAATGCATCATCTAGTGCTTTGTGGTGATTTCCAGTTCCATCTTTTCCATACTCTTTCATTGCGTTCCAAAGGCCAGTTTGATTTTGGTTACCGAAGAAGGTTTTATACTCAAGACATAAATCCCTTACTTCTCCATTAATTGGGAATGAAATATTTGCAGCCTCACAATTATGTTTTAGTACTCTCATATCCATATTGCCCCAAGTAATTACCGTAGTTCGATAGTTATTTGTCGCTTCATTTAATATTTCTCCAAGTTCTTTTAACTGTATACCATGATCAACATTCTCTTGAGAAATATTTAGAAACCTTTTGCATCTTGAGGATAACGTTGGAAACTGTAGCGGTTTAACAAATGAAGAATATGTTTGATTAATCTCATCATTAATGACACTTACAAAACCAACTTCAATGATTTCCGGAAAAAATTTAATTCCTTTTGATTTTCCATCGGGCATTGTAAATTCAAAATCAATAAACAGTAACTGCTCTTTCATTTCCTCACCTCCAGAAAAATAAATTTTCTGATTTTTACTTATTGTCTTATATGATTAACGAATATTCAAGTAAGACAATTTTCCTATTTTCAACTTTATTCCTTATTTTATTAATACAACCAATTTGTGTAAAAAATAACATAAGATACCCATCAAGATGAAAAATCGTGTTAAAATAATATCGTTCGTTTAATTTTTTCTTTAAACGAATTAATAAATAGAAAGTATATAGAGGGCTATTATGAAAAAAATTATTGGATTTATTATTATTATAATAAGCTTTCTTGTCTTTTATTTCACATCTCAGCAAGCTATGATGGCGTATGAGACCTCAAAACATATTCCCAAAAAGAAGGTAGAAGAACTACCTGTTGTTTCTTTATCACAGAACAGTGTTTTTTATGACAGAAATAATAATCCTTTTTACATTCCTGCTTCTGGTGATAATAGAATTAATTTAAAAAGCGGTGATATTCCGCAACTAGTAAAGGATATCTTTATTTCTACCGAAGATCGATATTTTTATTCACATAAGGGTATTGATTTATTTGGAGTTGCTAGGGCATTTATGGTGAATGTTTCGAATAGTGGAATAGAACAGGGAGCTAGTACAATTACACAGCAACTTGCAAGAAATTTATATTTAACTCAAGCGCGTACAGTCGAACGCAAAATAAAAGAGATTCAAATCTCTTTACAACTTGAAAAGCAATATTCTAAAGATCAAATTTTAGAAATGTACATTAATACAATATATTTTGCAAACCGAAACTATGGAATTGAAGCTGCAAGTAAAGCATATTTTAGCAAATCGGCAAAGGATTTGAGTATCGCTCAAACCGCTTTCGTATGTACAATTCCAAATAACCCAACTTTATATGATCCTTTGAAAAACTTTAATAATGCTAAAAAGCGTCAAGAAAGAATTTTAGGTATTCTTAGAGATCAGGGTAAAATCACTGAGCAACAGTATACTGCTGCCATGAAAGAAAAAATCACGCTAAAGAAAGATAGTAAAACACAGGAATATCCTGATTACTATTCTTACGTTGATTCTGAACTAAAAAGCATTTTAGCTGGTAAAAAAGGAAAATTTAATACTAGCAAACTATCAGCAGCACAACAAACTGAATTAAAAAAATTAAAAACTGTTCAAGAAAGAGCATTATATTTACAAAATCAAGGCTTAAAAGTCTATACAAGCTTAAATCCATCGGTACAACAAGTGACTGTCAGCGCAGTTAATCGAGGAACACTTTCAACAAATACGCAGGGCGCTGCAGTTGTAGTAAAAAATGATACACATGAAATTATTGCAATTTCTGGGGGAAGAAACTATGAACCTCACAATCTAAATCGAGCGTTCCAATCGTATAGACAGCCAGGTTCAACAATTAAACCATTACTAGTTTATGCGCCATATATTGAAACCTTTGGTGCTACTCCTGATACAAAAGTAAACGCAGATAACTACTGTAAGGGCACATATTGCCCTAAAAATGATAGTAAGAAAGAATACGGTGATGTAACTTTACGTACTGCTATGCAGAACTCATTCAATACGGCCGCAGTTCGATTATATGAGCAACTTACACCACGTATAGGTTATTCATACTTAGATAAGTATGGTTTTAGAACGATTACAAATGAAGACCGTATAGAGCTTGGTCGTGCACTTGGTGGCTTCAATGTCGGTATGTCACCATTAGAAATGACAGATGCATATTCTACATTCGGAAACAATGGGGTATTCTATGAAAATACCGCGATTAAAAAAATCACGTTAAGAGATGGTACTGTTTTATACGATAATGAACCAAAAGCAGTTCGAGTATACAATCCATCAACGAACGAAACAATGAGAAGCATGTTAAACTCTGTAGTAAAAGATGGTACTGCTAAACATATTTATATGCCGTTAAACTATATAGGTGGTAAAACAGGTACAACTAACGATAATACGAATCTATGGTTCATGGGATTAACTTCAAATTATACAATTGGTACATGGATTGGTAATGATAAACAAAGAATTCCAATTCCAAAAAACTATTCTTATCCACCTACACAACGAATTTGGCAAAACATCGTTGTGAATGGCCATTTATATTAATCTATAAACAAAAAAGTAGCACTTTTGATTATCAAAAGTGCTACTTTTTTTAAAATGGCATTGAAGTTTTTAATTTAGCTAAAACCGTAAATGCACCATATACTACTCCGCTACCTACTAATCCCCAAATGATTAATTGGATCATTATAAATCCAATGACCCCTACAATTGTATAGTTAGATTTTTGCTTAATTAAAAATAAAATATAAAATGCAATTACTGATACTAGTAAAACAATAGCAATATACACTAAAGATTTATTTAAAAAGATAGCGATTAATCCACCTATTAAAAAGACAAAAGAATATTTCTTAGTTGCTAATAAGTCTACTCCTTCATTATCCTTTGAAAATAGAAGTAGAGCAAATTGCCAGATCATATCAGAAATTAATTTGAATCCACTCAAAACTAAATAGAAAAGAAATGCTATACCTAGAAATGTAAGGATTCTAATTTCCTTCTCTGGAAGTAGATCTGTAAGTGGTTGTAGAATACCAGATACTGATAAAAAGTTTATAGTCATTTGAAAGAAGTTTAATGTAATGGCGACCGTAAACATAATAATTGATAAAAGTGCATTAAAGCCTGTGTAATATATATTTTTCATCGAATGTCTCCTTTCTTCTCTATCTCAAGAAATTTCAAATTCATTCAAAAATCCTTAAATAGAGGATGTCTCACTTATCTTCGAATTTTTATATACACAACTTAATTATTTTACCATAAGTTTAAGATAAAATTGATGAGTTTCTACTTTTTCTTTTTAGAAATAATCATTTTAAATTACATTTAATATTTAAGAAACTCGACTCATCCTTTAACCAAGTGTCATTCGTTTGATATCCACGTCCATAAAAAAACTGCTAAATTATAATTGTAATTTAGCAGTTTTTTATGTTAATTTCTTTTATCTTTAATCGCAACTGTACATCTTGAGATACAAACTAACTGCTCATCCTCGGAATAAATTTTTATATCCCAAACCATTGTCGTTTTACCTGTATGTACTGCAGTTCCGATCGCTGTTACGACACCGTCACGAACAGAACGTATATGATTTGCGTTTATTTCAAGGCCAAAAGCGAGTTGATTCTCTTGATCAATCATCGAAAACGTCCCTACACTCGCAACTGTTTCAGCTAAAGCAACTGAAGCACCACCGTGTAAATAACCAAACGGTTGATGTACTTTTTCCGTTACCTCCATTTTCATCACTACTTTGCCTTCTTCAACAGACTCTATCGTCATGCCTAAAGCATGCATTAAGGTCATTTTCTCTTCCATTACTCCTCCGCCTCTCGATTAAAGCTTACGTGCTTTAAACAAAATCTATTTTCGTCATACTTGTTTGAACAAAAGATTATGTTTAACAAATTCTATTTTATTATAAAATTTTACATATTTTAAATTCGAGGTAATGAAAAGATTATCCTTTTATTCGAAATAAATTTACTAGTAACGTTGTAAACCCCTTGCAATTGCAAGGGGCATGTTTTTATAGTACGCCATCAAACCGTTTTTCTGCGTAATTTTTTAAACTATCCATTTGTTTTACTAAATTTCGTTTTGTGAACCAACTGAGTATGAAGCCCGTCATTTTAGCTACTACTGAAGACATTTCCAAGCTACATTCATAATCTAACCGGGTCTGATTTGATTCAACAGAAAAAAATCGATAGACCGCATCTGCTGTATAATTAGTATGCTTTAATCGAATACCCAATTCTTTTGGTGGGCTATAGGAAATGATTTCGCCATCATATTCTTGAATTTCCCCATCTTCTTCTAACTTTTGCTTAAACTTATGACCAACTGGATTTTCTCTATTATAATTTTCATCATACTGATTCTCTATAAAACCTTCCATCCACTTTTTTAAATGCTCATCTGAATCAACAACTTCAAAAACAGCTTCGATTGGTGCATTAATGATTAAGCTATAATTTATTTTTTCCATGATCTATTCTCCAATTTGATTCTTTGATTGTTGCCTAAATACTTGTAACGAGTTTTGTTCATTCAATTCTTTTAGATCTGATTCAGTAAATCTTCCTGATCCCTGTTTTATTATATAAACAGCTAGTTTCTTCTTTCCCCAATGCTCAAATACATCTCCAACAGTTTGATAATATAAATCCAAATGATTGCCTTTTACTGCTGCGCCTTTATCTGCTACTACTCCATATCCATACCCAGGAATAAATAATACCGTTCCGATCGGAAATACGTTCAAGTCAGCTGCAATGGTCGAAAATAAATCTCTCTTTACTTCCACACCTGAATAAGTAATTCCATATGAATGGTCTTTAGGACTTTTTCCTGTCGATTCCCTTCCAGCTGTATATCCAGTTGCTGTAACTGTTATCTTTTTATAATTATCCCAATTCGTATTATGTTCGATGTTTTTTGCCATTGTAATCATTATGCTCTCATTTGTGATCGTTTTATTTTCTTCAGCAAATACTTTATTTATTACGATTGAATCACTAAACCAACCTTTTATTGTAGCGACTTGAATATTTGCAAGAATTTTTAAAGAAGAAAACAAAGCAATAATGAATAAAATAGATAAAATAACTCGTCTAAATAATTTTTTATTTATACCCAATGAATCATTTCACTCCTTTTCATCTTTTCATCTTTCCCTAAAACAAAAAAATTATAAAAAAAAACTTTCTCATACATGAGAAAGTTAGAACATTTGATATCCATTTTTTCTTAATGAAAGGATTACTACACCTGACATAATTGCTCCTACTAGACCAGCTGTTAAAATAACAATATCACCGGTTCCTACTGCCATTAGGTTTGTTTTTAGTGTCTCAAAAGCTACAGTAGTATTAGTAAAATATTTTACCGTACTAATCTTGTCCACAATCATAACAATCAATAGCGGATAGATTACTACCATAAACCAAGTTGTTCGAAAAAGCATATTTGCTAGGAAACCGATTCCAAAAGCTAATACGAAAAATAACAATATTGAAATTAGTAAAACTGGAATACTCATCACCATATAAAAAACACCCCACATTTTTTCTATATACAGTGTAAAACCTTCTTGTCCTATCGTCAATTTTAAAAAAATTCAAACTATTTAAAAATTACTTAATAAAATGATATGTAGTATATTGGAATTGATCTCCTGGGTTCAAACCTTTAACCACATCCATTGGTTTATTCGGAGGATTTTCGATTAAGTATTTAATTAGTAATGAAGATGTTGGATCTTTTACTAGCTCTTCTTCAGAAATAAAACGTGCATCTGATAACTCTTCTTCTTGAATCGAAATCGTTGTATCATTTGCCTGTAATAAGAAAATTAACATATTATCACTAATTTCTTCACGAATAACACCAGTTCTAACACCTATTAAGCCGATTAAGGATGCGTTTATGCCCGTTTCCTCTTTAATCTCTCTCAATACAGCATGGTCAACAGTTTCATCTTGTTTTACAAAACCTGCTGGTAAAGACCATAAACCTTTTAAGCCACTATATTTTTTCTTTACAACTAACCATCTTCCATTAGAGTCTTTCACTAAACCTGCTACTCCTAGCCATACATTACTTCTTTTACTCATCTATTATGACCACCTTTACGATAAAGAAAACTCGTCGATTGGCGAGCCTTTAGGAGAAGACAGAGACGTAGTTGCCTTTATATTTTATACTTAAACTTGGAAACTACGTCAACTCCCTGCTGCCAATTCAATTTTGAATAATGTACAAAGAAAAAGCTCGACTTAAGTCGAGCTAATATGCTTATAGAAAGTTTAATTTACCTTTTTTAAGAACTAACATTGGTCCACCAAGTACGAATAAATAACGGTTATCAATTACTTTTTTCATAAATGAAGCTTTCCAACCAGTTAATTTTTTACCGTAAACTACGCCAATTGCATCATCATGTCCTAATGAACATACTGTACCTTTAATGTCTGGTGTGAATTCTTCTAATTCACCTTTTCCACGAACTAGTACTGCTAAGTTGTGTGCAACATTAAATCCTTGTTGAATTGCAATTTGTGCTGTTGGTGGGTATGGACGGTTACTTGCTTCGTCAATTAATAAAGCAGAGTCACCAACGATAAATACATCGTCATTTCCAGGAACACGCATATCTTTTGTAACTTTTACACGTCCACGCATAGCTTCAAAACCAGCTTGCTCTACTAATGCATTTCCACGTACACCTGCAGCCCAAACAACTGTTGCAGAGTTGATTTTCTCTTCTACATCACCTTTAGCAACGATGATTCCTTCTTCAGTACATTCTTTAATAGCTGTACCAATTTTGAATTCTACGCCTTTTTTCTCTAATTGAGAAACCGCATAGTCAACTAATTCAGGATCGAAACCTGGTAATACCATTGGTGCAGCCTCTACGCAAATAATACGAACTAAATCACGATCGATATCATACTCTTTGCATAATTCTGGAACACGGTTTGCAAGTTCACCAACAAATTCAATACCAGTAAATCCAGCACCACCAACGATAATTGTTAATAACTCATCGCGTTTTTCAACTGGAGTGTTGTAGTATTTAGAGAAGCTGTAATCAATATGCTCACGAATTTGACGAGCAGCATTGATGTTAGCAATTGAAAATGCATGTTCTTTTAATCCTTTAATTCCGAAAGTTTCTGACTCAAAACCAAGTCCAACTACTAAATAATCATAGTCTAATTCGCCGTTAGAAAGAAATACTTTCTTCTCTTCAGGTTTGATTTGAGTAACAGTATCTTGAATAAAGTTAATTTTATCTTGATTAATCACGTCTTTAATATCAAGACGTGTACGGTCATGGTGTAATGTACCTGCTGCATTTTCATGTAACCATGTTGCTTGGTAGTGGTAGCTGTTTTTATTTACTAGTGTAATGTCCGCTTCATTTGCAGATAATGTTTTTTGAAGTCGAGTTGCAGTAATAATTCCACCATACCCAGCTCCAAGGATTACAATCTTAGGCTTATTCATGATATACATACCATCCTTTTAAATTATATTAAGTACCTACAATTTGCTGTAATATCTCTAAATCTATAACTAAGCTCAATAGTGAGCAATCTAAATCATTATAAATTAGTACATAAGTGAGCAAACGATTATATAGGGATATTTGTCTAAATATTTCGTAATAATTGTCACAAAATGTTAACAATTAGCCTATAACAATATTAAAGTTTTTTGTGTAAGATTTCAAGCATAAATCTAATCGGTAGAATTCTCAAAATATTAAACTAAATTAAGTTTTTTTAGATTCACACCTTTGTTTTATTAAAGATTTCTACAATAGTTTAATTACCATTTTTTTATTTTATCGGCATAAAATATGATATTATTCTATTATAGATGACATGCATTTATACATAAGGGGGGCATTCCGTTTATGAAAGACGAAAAAGTATATGATATAACGATTATTGGTGGCGGACCGGTTGGTTTATTCACTGCTTTTTATGGTGGAATGCGACAAGCTAGTGTAAAAATCATTGAAAGTTTACCACAGCTTGGCGGTCAATTATCTGCACTTTACCCTGAAAAATATATTTATGATGTTGCTGGCTTTCCAAAAGTACGCGCTCAAGAGTTAATTAATAACTTAAAAGAGCAAATGAAAAAATTTAATCCTACCGTTTGTTTAGAGCAATCAGTTCAAACAATTACTAAAGGTGAAGATGGAGTATTCCATTTAGTTTGTAATGATGGTTTTGAGCATTATACAAAAGCTATAATCATCACTGCAGGAAATGGTGCATTCCAACCACGTAAACTTGAAATCGCAGGTTCTGAAAAATTCGAAAAAGCAAACCTACATTACTTCGTAGGTGACATGAATAAATTTGCTGGTAAACGAGTTATTGTTTTCGGTGGCGGAGATTCTGCTGTAGACTGGTCATTAATGCTTGAACCCATCGCTGAAAAAGTAACACTAGTTCACCGTCGTGATAAATTTAGAGCTCATGAGCATAGCGTTGAAAACTTAATGAACTCTAAAGTAGAAGTAACAACTCCTTGGATCCCTGTTGCAATCGTTGGTAAAGAACGTATTGAAAAAGTTGTTCTTCAAAATGCAAAATCTGAAGATCGTATTGAAATCGAAGTTGATGATGTAATCGTTAACTATGGTTTTGTTTCTTCTCTAGGACCAATTAAAAACTGGGGTCTAAACATTGAAAAGAATAACATTGTTGTTAACTCACGCATGGAAACAAATATTCCAGGTATTTATGCTGCTGGAGATATTTGTACATATGATGGAAAAGTTAAACTAATTGCTTCCGGGTTTGGTGAAGCACCAACAGCAATCAACCATGCTAAAACATATATTGATCCAACTGCGAAAGTACAACCTGGACATAGTTCTTCAATGTTCTAAAATATAGATTTTAATCATAAGAACTGTCTTTTTATAGGCAGTCTTTTTAAAAAATACTTTGTGATACATTGAACATTCTACAACGCAATTCGTGAACCATTTCACAACCAACTGCTTAAAAAATCATTTCAAATTTATATCTACACTATATAATAGTACACAAATTCAAAAAAGATTCAATAATTTACCCCAAATTTGTAAAAATATTAACAAATGAGAATTTGGCCTAGTTTGTTTGATTGAAAAAATAGGATACAAAAGTATCCTATTTTTGATTAAAAATTTCTTCAGTTAGAAATTCTTATTATTAGCACTCTTCAGGTGTACCAGCATTTGAAGCTGTTCTAAAGCTTGAACCACATCCACATGATGCGATTGCATTTGGATTATCGATTGTAAATCCTCCACCTAGTAACGACTCTTTAAAATCAATAACAACACCTTTTAAAATAGGAGCACTTTCATTATCAATTAAAAACTTAATGCCATAATATTCTAATTCTGTGTCATCATCATTTTTTTGTGGATCGAAACCAAGTCCATATGAAAGTCCAGAACAACCTCCACCTTTTACACCTAAGCGAACAAAAGTATTTTGGTCTTCTTCGTTTTCAATCATTTCTTTAATTTTTAATCCTGCTTGTTCAGTAACTGTAATCATTTATATCACTCCTCTTTGAGTATAGTATATGCCTTCTGTTATTGTAACTGCTGGGCCTTTCATCCATACATCCCCATCAGTAGACCAAGTAATTTGTAAATCTCCACCTTGTAGGTGAACAGTTATTGGTTCATCTCGTTTATATTTACCTTCTTGTATCATAGCGACTGCTGCAGCACATGCCCCTGTTCCACAAGCTTGAGTTACACCTGAACCTCGCTCCCATACAACGAAATTTATCTCATTATGCGGCAAACATTCGATAAATTCAACATTTACGCTTTCCGGAAATAAATCATGTTTTTCAACAATTGGACCTAAAGTTGTTAATGGTGCTTTTTTAATATCACTTACTTCAAAAACAGCATGTGGATTGCCCATCGAAACAGCTGTAAATTCATAGCTTTTTTCTTCAAATAAAAATCTGTCCCTAGCATATTCCTGGTCATCACCAATCATTGGGATTTGTGATCTTTGGAATATTGGTTTACCCATATTTATTGTTACTTGATTAACAATATTATTTTCAACATGTACTGTTGCTTTAACAATTGTACTTATCGTTTCAATCTTAAATGAAGTATTATTTGCAATTCCATGTTCAAATGCATATTTAGCTACACATCTTAGACCATTACCACAATTTTTAGCTTCTGATCCATCATTATTAAATACTCGCATTTTTACATCTGCAACTTCTGATGGACAGATTAATATCATTCCGTCACTACCAATTCCTGTATTAACATTTGAAACTTCAACTGCAATTTTAGACAGCTCTTCTTCTCTTAAATTTTCTTCAAACATATTGACATAAATATAGTTATTTCCTAGCCCATGCATTTTTGTATAACGAAAAGAATTCATTTTCATGACTCCTTACTTTTTTTATTACTACAAGTATAAAATTTAAATGAATTGAGCACAATAAGAACATCCCCCGTTTCTCGATATAGAAACATTTTAAGAGCTTCACTTAGGTGAATGCTCATTTTTTTTTGCACTAATTTTGCTAAATAATTAAAAATAGTGTACGTAATAAAAATAATATTGGTTAATGTAATCAATCTAAAGAATAGTAATTTTTTCCTATTAGTGAAATATTTAATTTAGTGAATGAATGAGGGATGTAAAAGGGATTATGTGGAAAACTAAAATATTGTTGAAATAGCTCGAAAAATAGAAAAAGCACTGTTAATTATTAACAGTGCTTCTTATATCAACATATTTTCTTCTAAGAAAATATAAATATTATCTACTAGCTCGGTTGCCGTTTCTCCAGTTACTACTTCCCCTTCAACTAGTGCAAAAAGTGATAGACTACATTTTCCACAATATCCAAGGCAGCCATATTCTAGTATGTCTAGATTTGGATCACGTTCAAGCTGTTCTAAAGCTTTTTGTGCACCGTCTGCTAGGTTTTTTATACAAAATTCGACTAATGGTCTCACTATTTTTCACTCCTTGCTCCTCATAAAGTTACTCTTTTTTTTTTAAAACGTCAATCCTTTTGAGAATAAATGGAATGAGCTTTATTTTACCGAGTTAGGCGTTGTTATTTTAACATAAAATATATATAATATAATTGTCGAAAAATAGAAAAATTTTTTCATTCAACGCTAATAAAACAAAAGGGGAACATCAACTATGAAAAACCTCGTATTACTAGGTGCCGGATATGGAAATATTCGTGCTTTGTCACGTCTATTAACATCTGATTTACCTGAGGATGTTCATATCACATTGATTGATCGAAATTCTTTTCATTGCTTTAAAACTGAGTATTATGCATTAGTTGCAGGTACGGTTCCAGAGCAACATATTAGAATACCAATACCAACTCATGAGAAATTAAAGGTGGTATATGGAGATATTACTACAATTGATACGGCAAACAAGAAAGTAGAATTAAGCAATGGAAAATCAGTTTCTTATGATGATTTGATTATCGGTTTAGGTTGTGAGGATAAATACCATAATGTACCTGGTGCACCAGAACATACCTATAGTATTCAAACAATTGAAAAAACAAGAAACGCTTATGAAAATGTAAACAGTCTACCTCCTAATTCAGTAATCGGTGTTGTAGGTGCTGGTTTAAGTGGTGTAGAAGTAGCTAGTGAATTAAGAGAAAGTAGAAGCGATTTACAAATTTTACTTTTTGATCGTGGAAGCCGAATTTTATCAATGTTTCCAGAAAAACTTAGTTATTATGTACAAAACTGGTTTATTGAGCACGATGTAAAAATTGTTAGCAATTCAAACATTACAAAAGTTGAGAAAAATACTTTATTTAACCATGATGATGAAATTCATTGTGACGCTGTTATTTGGACAGCGGGAATTCAACCAGTTGAAGTTGTCCGCAATTTAGACGTAGAAAAAGACAATACAGGAAGAATCGTTGTAACTAAATATCATCACATGCCAAACGACGAGCATGTTTATGTAGTGGGAGATTGTGCATCATTACCATATGCACCTTCTGCACAGCTTGCTGAAGCTCAAGCAGAACAAATCGTTATGATTTTACAAAAGAAATGGAAAGGTGAAGACCTTCCAGAAGAAATGCCTAAAATAAAATTAAAAGGTATTATGGGCTCATTAGGTAAAAAACATGGTTTTGGACTATTCAATGAACGCCCACTAATCGGACGTGTTCCAAGATTAATTAAGTCTGGAATCTTATGGATGTATAAATACCATAACGGTTGATGATTAAATTATCTTTTTAGCTATACTTATATGCAAAAAAGCCCCTTAACTTAATTGTTAAAGGGCCTTTTTTTATTCTGTTTTGTCAGATTTAATAACTTCTTTTACACTTTCAACCATTCCTAAAAGCTTTGTAGCGTCTGTCGGAATAACAAGTTTTGATGCATGACCATAAGCTACTTTTTCTAAAGCTTCCATTGAACGCAATTGAACCATTTCTTTAGTTGGCTCTGCATTTCTCCAAACATCTAACACAACTTGTTCCCCTTTAGCTTTCGCTTCGGCAAGTTTAATGATTGCTTCCGCTTCCCCTTCAGCGCGTAAAACTTGAGAATCTTTATCTCCTCGAGCTTTTTCAACTTGGCTTAAACGTTCCCCTTCTGCTTCAAGAATTTTTGATTGCTTTTCTCCTTCCGCTTTCAGGATTTTTGATTCTTTTTCACCTTGTGCATTTAATACTTTTTCACGACGTGTACGTTCTGCTTGCATTTGTCGCTCCATCGCATTTTGTATATCAACAGGTGGAATAATATTTCGGATCTCTACACGATTAACCTTCATGCCCCATTTATCAGTTGCTTGGTCAAGAATTGCACGGAGTTTATTATTAACTGTATCACGACTTGTTAAAGTTTCATCTAAATCTAATTCCCCTATTAAGTTACGTAATGTAGTAGCAGTCAAATTGGAAATCGCAGACAGTGGATTAGCAATTTCGTACTCATGACGTACAACATCAGTTACTTGATAAAAGACAACAGAGTCTACTTGGATACTAACATTATCTTTTGTAATCATCGATTGTGGTGGAAAATCTACTACAGTCTCACGCAATGTTTTTTTACTAGCTACACGTTCAACAAATGGCATTACAACGTGGATTCCACTCTCTAATTTACGATGGAATTTCCCTAATCGTTCGACAAGATATACTTCAGATTGTCTAACAATACGAATACTTGATAACAAAAGTAACACAACGAATAAAACAATAATACCAATAATAATTGGACCAACCATAGAACTTACATCAGACATAACACTTCTCCTCAATTAGTTATTTTTCACGTATAAAGTTGCACCTTCTATTTTTGTTACAATTACCTTTTCATTTAATAATAAAGGTTCTGTTGAACGGATTGTCCATTCATCTCCATAAACTTTAGCTGTTCCTACTGTATCATCCTCTAATTCAACAGAAGCTACAACGAGCTCTTTACCAATTAATGCATATACTCCATTTTCAATCGTTTTTTGCTGGTGGATTCTTTTTGCAAATTTCTTTGTACTAAGCCATAAAATTAGTGCACTAATAACAAAAACGATAAAAGTAAAGGTGTTGGATCCTGTTAAATAATTTACAACTGATGCTAGAATGCTCGCAATACCAATCCATAAGAATACAAAGGTTAATGAAAACATTTCGATGATAATTAATAAAACTCCAATTACAAATAAACTAATTGCAACCATTCCACCCCTCCTCCCAATTCTATATATATGCCAAAAATTGCAATTTATTTGTTTTACAATTCTATTCTATCATGTAAATCTTCAGCATTTTACATAAAATAGTGAATTTTATTAAAACATTTTAATTTTTTTGGAAAAGAATCAATTACAATAAGCACCCAACAAAAAGCAATTTATAATCAATTAATACCTCTTACATTTTTGTAAGGGGTTCAGTGTGTAGACAAAGTCCAAAAAACTTGAGTTTCAGACTGATTGCAAGCGCTTGTCTTTCGAGGCGCGAAGTCTGGTGAGGAGCGGAGTTACCCTAGACGGTAATGAGCACCGCAGACAGGCGAAGCAACGAAGAAAGCGAGCGTTTGTCAACAGTCTGAACCACTTACATTTTTGTAAGGGGTTTTCAGATTGTTGAAATATAAAATGGTCAATAGGAAAAACGGCCATTAAATGAACATTTATTTAATGATGAATTATTTTTTTTGGATGATCTATTAATGGTTTTAAATGTTAGTATATTTGAGCTATTTGATTCCAATAACACTAGTAATGATTTATTTCAAAAGTTAAAAATATTAAGAGCTAATTTTTGGAAAAACAAATTCAATTTTTTATTTAAATAATGTTCGAAATTAATTGGCCTACAAGCTGACTAATATACAACAGTTAAGTTACTCTAAGTAAAGGCTATTTGATTAGGATTTATTGCAGACTTTTTTTGATGAATAAGTTGATTGGAACGAAAGGGGTGCTCGACTCCTATGGGGTATGCGGGAAGGCTGAGACCCCGCAGGCTTGCCGAGGAGGCTAAAGAATCTCGCCCCATGGAAAGCGAGCATCTTGTAGTGGAAATCAACATCACTCTACTCCTTTTACGAAAATTTGGAATTTAATTGACGGGTTTTTTTCAACAGCGTAAAAACCCCTTAAATTCATGTAAGGGGTTTTAATTCATTATAGTTCAATAGCGTTATAAACATCTTTTAATTTTGGATTACCTTCACCAACAACATTTCCATTTACTAGTACTACCGGATAGAAAAACTCATCATTTCTAACTCGTTCAGCGAAATCTTCTTTTTCATTATTTTCTACATTAAATATATCAATGTATTGAAAATCAAAGGCTAAGTCAGGATATTTTCTTTGAAGTGCAGCTTGAAGCCATTCAAAAGTTTCAATTGATGATGGCATTCCTACACAACTTGCACATATTACTTCAGCTCCAAAAACTTCCACTAAAATTTTATTACTCATTTTCTCCTCCTAGCATACAATAAGAGTGTGTCCAAAAATAATTTCAAACACACAAAGTACTCTGTAATAGATTTTTTCCTCTTAACTGATTATAATAAAATTAGTGAAAGGAGTCGATATGAATGGACATGAAAGAACAAGTACAAGAAGTTTTAGATAAATTAAGACCGTTTTTACTACGCGATGGTGGAGACGTTGATTTAGTTGATATTGAGGATGGAATTGTTAAACTTCGCCTTTTAGGTGCATGTGGTAGCTGCCCAAGTTCAACTATTACATTAAAAGCTGGTATTGAGCGAGCTTTATTAGAAGAAGTACCTGGTGTAATTGAGGTAGAGCAAGTATTCTAATATATTTTCAATACTAAAAGAGAGGGTATAAAACCCTCTCTTTTATTTTAGCCATTTAATTTCTCTAATCCCTAACTTAGCAGTTGGTAATCCGATTAAATCATAAAACCCACCTAAAAAAGCTTCAAACTCACTAGTGTTTTCAAGATAATTAACTAACTTACGTTCATACCTTTTCCGATCCGCATCGCTCCTTGCCAAATAATATCCTTCGATTGTTTCAAAGTAATGTACTGGAAAAAGAAGTCTTGCAAATAACAAACGCCACGCAAAAGTAGATAATGGACTTTTCTTTTCATAACCATAAAAGAATGAAAGGATTTTCTTTTGATAATTTTCATGATTCTCTAAATATTCATCCCTAACCCATTCAGCAAGGTCTCTGCTTGGATGATCATAAATCCATTCAATCGGTACTTTTGCAAAATGAATTTCTTTCTGTCTTCGTTCAGTCATTTTTTGATGACAAATTGTTGCTGCATCAACAACTTGAGGAGTATCATCTAATTCAGTGTCTACAA
The DNA here is from genome assembly GCF_042721555.1 of Gottfriedia sp. NPDC058432. NCBI lineage: Bacteria > Bacillati > Bacillota > Bacilli > Caryophanales > Bacillaceae > Gottfriedia > Gottfriedia sp. NPDC058432. The sequence continues at coordinate 364,509 of NZ_JBHXLC010000002.1, read as the reverse complement.
CATATTGAATCGCATTTTCAGTCATTCCGAGATAATAGGGAAAAGATTCAATAAATATTTGTTCGAAAAAATTTTCAGGATGGCTATTCACTTTACTTTGCCAAAATCTTTCTAATTGCTCTAAACGTTTTTCCCATAAATTCTTCCATTTCCCAATCCTATTTAATCTTTTCAATTCATCTGAATATTTTTTCCCTCTTAAATGAAAAATTGCTAGTTCTTCACCTTTATTATTACTGCGTTCATTTTGTCTGTTACTCTTAAATAAAGAATAATTATTTCCATCAATCTTACTCACATAGTACCCTTGAACATTTTGAACAAAGGTTGCGACCGATTGATCTCCAGTTGAGCTCATAAAATCACTTAAACTCTTCATTTCTTGCAAATCATCTTCTTTTAAATTTCCAATAGGAGCAAGAAAATACACCCTATTCCGCTGCCAAAACATGTAATATGACTGGACTTGAAGTAATTCAGCTGGTTGAATTTGATAATGAGTAAACATGTCTTGAATGATGTTTTGGTTGCGAATAAACATCATCACTCACATCCTTCTTATAACTACTTATTAATATATATGTCACAAATCCAAAAACCTGTACCCTACTTTTTCACTTTCCATATATAAACCCGAATGGCCATACACAAAAAAGGAGAGAATGACGTAGTATATACGAAAAGTGGAGGCGGGTTGGTCAGCCCCGACAAGCATAAGACAAAGGCCAAGAAAAGTTGCTTTTTTTGACTTATGACCTCGAGGGGCTATCCGCCGGAACTAGACATCACGAAATGTGGAGGCAGGTTGGTCAGCCTCTACAAGCATTTTACGCAGGGGGTTAATCTCCTGAACTGTACTTTCCAAAAATATGAAGGCAAGTAGATTAGCAAATAAGACATAAGTAATAAATTTTTTACTATGTTTTAGCTTTTTTTATAAAGGGGAATTATGTTCGATATCGAATCATATATAATTAATCCTCTTATTTCTTAAAAATAATTTATAGTAAAAGTTTTACTTATTTTATGAAATCTCCATTTTAGTTATTTTTATAGTAATTAAATCAATCGATAAGGAAAAGGTGATGAAATGGAATATTTAAATCACGATTTAGAAAAGACTGCATTATCGTTATTAGAAAAAAGAGGTGTTACGCTCGATGACATTGCGGATTTAGTTTTCTTTTTACAGAATAAATATCATGAAAATTTATCTTTGGATGAGTGTAAACACAATGTACAGAGGGTCTTGACAAAACGTGAGATACAAAACGCCATCATTACTGGTATTGAATTAGATATTTTGGCAGAGCAAGATAAACTACAGGAGCCTTTGTTGGCTATTATCAAAAAAGATGAAGGCCTTTATGGAATTGATGAAATAATTGCCTTATCAATTGTAAATGTATATGGTTCAATTGGATTCACGAATTACGGTTACATCGATAAATTAAAACCTGGAATTTTAGAACGATTAAATGATAAATCAACAGGCTTAGTAAATACATTTTTAGATGATATTGTTGGAGCGATTGCAGCTGCTGCATCTAGCCGACTTGCGCATCGTGCCGCACATAAAAAGGCTGATCAAATTAAAGCTGAAGATGAATAAAAAAGAGTGGTCTCATAAGTGAATCTACATTTGAGACCTCTTTTTCATTTGAAATAACACAAATACCCCACAAGTAAATTAATTACTTGTGGGGTTTTTTCTAGTCTAGATAGTTTCCTTAAATATATTTAATCCACTCTTCTAATGAGTCAACTGAATAAGTTGGCTGTGTTTCGTAATTTGACAACATATCTTTAGTCGTAACACCAGTATGAACAATTAATGTGTCAACACCAGTATTAATCCCAGCCATGATGTCTGTATCATAATAATCACCAATCATTAATGTGTCCTCTTTTGCAACACCAAGAACTTTTAATGCTTGCTCCATAATAATTGATTCAGGTTTTCCAATGAAAATTGGTTTTACTGTAGTAGATACGGCTATAACAGATGTTAGTGAACCATTACCAGGTAATAAACCTCGTTCAGTCGGTATCGCTATATCGCCATTAGTAGAAATAAATGTCGCGCCATTTCTTACAGCTATACAAGCCTTTGCTAATTTCTCATAATTAATACTTCGATCTAAACCACTAATTACAAAATCAGGGTTTTCATCTTTAATTGTTAAGCCAACTTCTTCTAAGGCATACTGTAAGCCCTCTTCACCTATCATATAAACAGTAGCATCTGCCTTTTGTTCTTTTATGTAATTTGCTGTGGCATTACTTGTTGTAAAGACCTGTTCTTTTGTAGTTGGTATATTAAAGGAATTAAGTTTATCAGCAACTTGTTCTGGTCTACGTGTAGAATTATTTGTTACAAATAGATATGGAATATTTTTTTCCTTTAGAGCCTTAATAAAAAGACTAGCTTCCTCAATTTGCTCCTCACCACGATACATAGTTCCATCTAGATCGATTAAGTATCCTTTATATTGTTTCATATTGCCACTCCTTACTAGTCAAGCTGTCCCACTCGGTAAGACATGAAAACAGCATTAGTATCAATTTTTTCATAGAAAAATTAAGATTATTTTTCCTCATCACTACTAAAAGCATTAATTACTCCTAGTTCTTTATCAAGAAAAGCTTGAACCGAAACCGGAAATTCCTTATATGCTTCTATATTTTCGCTTAATGTCGTCACTATTTTTTCTGTAATTGAAGATGTGTAATCCTGTAATAAATGTTTTCGAATTGGAATTAATTTTTTTATTGATTCCCCAATTGATGCAGTTATAACTTTTTCATCCATTAGAATATCAACAATATCATCATAACTTCCTGGGTCCCTCATTATAAAGCCATCAATCATTGTATTTCCAATATCTAACATACTGTCTATCAAAAGATGTGTCATTCTTTCCAAAGCTAGTTCTTCTAGCTTATTTTTTGGATGGCTGTTTGACGCATAAAATTCAAGCATTGAATTTAATATTTCAATTCGATCTAATATGTTTTGACGATTTACAAAGTACATATGTACACTTCCTTCTCAATTCTATCTTCTACATTTTATGGACTTATATTTATTTTATAGCTAAATTCGAAAAAAATCGACAAATGAAAGCGTTTCTTAACGATTTTTGTTATATTATATAGGTGAATATTTTTCTGGGGGTTGGACTTTTGGAGCGTGAATTAGCACTTGAGATTGTAAGAGTTACTGAAGCAGCTGCCCTTGCCTCTGCGCATTGGATGGGACGCGGTAAGAAAAATGAAGCTGATGACGCTGCTACTTCTGCAATGCGTTCGATGTTTGATTCAGTGAATATGGCGGGTACTGTAGTAATTGGTGAAGGTGAACTCGATGAGGCACCAATGCTTTATATAGGTGAGAAATTGGGAACTGGTAATGGACCAGAGGTAGACATTGCAGTCGATCCTCTTGAGGGAACAAATATCCTTGCAAAAGGCCATGCAAATGCAATGGCAGTAATCGCAATTTCTGATAAAGGTAACTTACTACATGCACCTGACATGTATATGGAAAAAATAGCTGTAGGTCCTCGTGCTGCAGGTAAAATATCATTAGATGATCCGATTGAAAAAACAATAGATATTATTGCTGAAGCAAACAATAAACGTGTACAAGATTTAACGGTAATTATTCAAGAACGTCCTCGTCATGAGGAAATCATTGAACGAATTCGTGAAAAAGGTGCTCGAGTTAAATTATTCGGTGATGGAGATGTTGGTGCTGTTATAGCTACAGCATTACCTCAAACAGGAATCGATCTCTTTGTAGGTACTGGAGGCGCACCAGAAGGGGTTATAGCCGCTGCAGCGATAAAAGCCCTTGGCGGTGACATGCAAGCTCGATTAGTACCAATGAATAAAGAAGAAGAACTACGTTGTATGGATATGGGTCTTAATAACCCAAGACAATTATTAACATTAAATGATTTAGTAAAAGGTGACGATGCAATTTTTGCAGCTACAGGTGTTACTTCAGGTGAATTACTTGAAGGTGTTACTTTCTTAGGTGGAGACTTAGTCGAAACTCATTCAATTGTAATGAGAAGTAAAACAAAAACTGTGCGACATATTAAAGCTCATCACCATTTAGGATACAAGCCAAATCTTATTTTAGTATAATGGAGGAATAAAAAAATGTCAGAACGTTTTTTCTTATATGATGACACTATTCAAGCAAAGACTCGCTTTGTAAGCTTTATGGGAGAAGAGCAAAGACATGATCTTGCTTTAGTATACTCTGATCGTCATTATGGCAAAGTTATGATTATGGATATGCAAAGTAATCGATTTGCAATTATTGGTTCGGATGATTTAAAAGAAGAAGGTTACTTAGAATTTGCTTTCGGAATATCTGAAGAAAAGGCTGCTGAATTATTAGATTTCCTTAGTGAAATTATTTTCTAATTTTTCGTTCCTGTGGATAAATAATTTATTTTTACTAAATAATCTGAAAAAAAGTGGATAACTAAAGAGTTGTCCACTTTTTTGTGTGATTAAGTCTTTAGTTATTCACATTCTTGTTGAAAGATTCAAACTTATCCACAAGGTTTTTATTGTTTCAAAAAATCAAAAAACATTTTATCCACAAAATTTGTTTATGATAAAGATCAGACAACTTTCTGGTGATCCCCTTTACAAACAAAAAAATGATAGGTTCCCCTATCATTTCGGTATATAAACAAAGTTATATAAACTTGATTTCAGACTGATTGCAAGCGTTTGGCGGGCAGTCTGAAAAAATGGGGTTACCCATCATTTAATTTTTTACTTTCTTAACTACAAAATATTTACATCCAAAATTACAGTACTCATAAATATATTCACGTAATGTACTTATTTTTGAATCATATGGAACATTTTTTTGAGAATCATCAAAAAATCCTCTAAGTCTTAGTTGCTCATAGCCCCAATCCCCAACAATGTAATCATACTTTGAAAGGATTTCTGCATATCTCGCTTTAAAGGCTTCTTCATTGAATCCTTCACGGTAATCTTCAACTACTTCATAGCAAATATTCTGTATGCAAACCAATTTGTATTCTCCTTCCTTTTACTCCCATAAATATGTAACCAATATTTTGGCATACTAATTTTACAATGATTATTAAAAGGTGGTATTTAATATGCGTAAATATTTAGTTTGTTTATTAACCTTATTTTTATTAACAGGATGTTCATTCGGTCCAAGTCATTCGAGACAGTTCGATTATGAGGACGTAACATATAAAAATGAACATCGATCAAATCCAACACCTAAACAATTGAATACAAAGCCGATGGATTTAGGCGATGTAAATGCTAAAATGTCAAATAACTCTTACAAAGATTATGGCTTTTCTAGACTACAAAAGCAAGATGTTTTAGGTAAAGATGGTGAATATACATTAACAATTGATAAACAAGAAGTATCAAAATTCATTTCTTATTTAGTTGTAAAGCTTCCTGATATAGACGATGCTGCTACACTAGTTACAGACCAAGAGGTATTGATTGCTTATCGATCTGATGGTGATAAAAAACTAGCTAGAAAGCAAGTTGAAAAAACAGCACAATCAGCGCTTCCTAGTTACTATCATATCTTTACTTCAAATTCGATAAAAAATATTAATAATATTGAGGACCTAAATAAATATGGTCAACTTAATGATGGTCAATTAGAGCAACAAATACAAGATTTAGCTCAAGGTTTTGATGTGGATAAACAAAGCATGCATTTTGATCAGATTTCAAAATAAAAAATAAAAGCACTAGCATGGGCTAGTGCTTTTTGCTTTTTTATTATGCTTGCTTAGCAGCTTCAACTTGTTCGTCAGCATGGTATGATGAACGAACTAGAGGACCAGCCTCACAGTGTGAGAATCCTTTTCCTAATGCAACTTCTTTTAGCGCTGCAAACTCGTCAGGAGTATAGTATTTTTTTACAGATAAATGAGTTTTCGTTGGTTGTAAATATTGACCTAATGTAATGATATTTACACCTGCTGCACGTAAATCATCCATAGCTTCGTAAATTTGCTCATTTGTTTCACCTAAACCAAGCATGATGCTTGATTTTGTAGGGATGCTAGGGTTAATTTCTTTTGCTCTACGTAAAAATTCTAGTGATCTTTCATACGTAGCTCTTGCACGAACACGTGGTGTTAATTCTCTTACTGTTTCAATATTATGGTTCATAATATCTGGTTTTGCATCCATTAGCATTTTAAGGTTTTCAAATTTCCCACCCATATCAGACGGTAAAACTTCAATAGTAGTAAATGGATTTGCTTTTCTAACTTCTCTAACAGTTTCTGCAAATACAGCTGCTCCACCGTCTCTTAAGTCATCACGAGCAACCGCTGTAATTACTACGTGCTTTAAGTTCATTTGTGTTACTGATTCAGCAACACGAACTGGTTCTTGTAGATCAAGCTCAGTTGGTAAACCAGTTTTAACTGCACAAAAACGACATGCACGAGTACAAACCGCACCTAAAATCATAAATGTAGCTGTTTTTCTTACTGCCCAACATTCATGGATATTTGGACAACGAGCTTCTTCACAAACAGTGTGAAGATTTTTTGAGCGCATCATTTTCTTTAATTCTGTGTAAGATTCATTTGTGTTTAATTTTATTTTTAGCCATTCAGGCTTTCTTAAATATTCTTCCTTTTTTGATGCCATTTGAAATTCCTCCAACGTTTATCGTTTACGACATATTTCATTTTTTTCTTCCAATAGTTTATATATTACTACATTTTTCACGGATATGAAAAACTTTCGTTTGATTATCCCTATAATTTCCATTTATGAAAGTTGCTTCTTTAACCAAACTATATATGTAAATCAATTTAAAGGATGATGGTTTTGAAAAAAATAATTGTACTCTTTAGTATGGTGGTTATGTTCATTGTGCCATCATTTACAAATGCAGAAGAAATTGATCAAGCTCAGCTTAATAAAGAACGAATGGCCTTATATAAAAAAGGTGAAACACTAACCTTTATTCCTTGGTATTACTTTGCTGCGATCGATACCTATGAACGCAATGTCCGCAGTGTAAGAAACGATATACCAAAGCGCGAAAATGGTGTCCTCTCAATTTATATCAAGCCAGAGGATTGGAGCGGGCTTTCAAATCCGGTTAAGAAAGACACATACGCCCCTACAATCCATTTATTTAGCGGAATTGGTTTAGATGGAAATAGTGATGGAAAAGCTTCACTAGAAGATGATGAGGATATTCTATACACTTTCATTCATCGATTACATTTCTATGGGCCATCCAGGCAATATATCCGAATGATGCTATGGGATTACTACCAAAGAGCAATAACTGTTGATATTATCGATGAATATGCCCGTTTATATCAGTATTACGGAAAGTTAAATATAGAAGGTAATGCGTTCCCATTACCAATTCACAGTACACATAGTTATCGAAGTACATGGGGTGCCCCTCGAAGCTTTGGCGGACGAAGAGTTCATGAAGGTACTGATATATTTGCAAATTATGGTACTCCTGTAAGGTCCACATGCTATGGAATTATTGAAACAAAGGGCTGGAATCGCATTGGAGGATGGAGAATCGGAATTCGAGACTTAAATAATAATTATCATTACTACGCTCATCTAGGGGGCTTTAACAAAGACATTCAAAGAGGGCAAGTAGTAGAGCCAGGAACACTCATCGGTTATGTTGGAAGTACTGGTTACGGACCTCCAGGGACATCTGGAAAATTCCCTCCGCATTTACACTATGGTATATACAAAGACAATGGTTACGCAGAGTGGTCTTTTGATCCTTATCCAAGATTAAGTCTTTGGGAGCGTCAAGATAGAAACAAATAAAAAAACTCGTCGATTTCCGAGTTTTTAGGCGAAGCCAAAGGAGTAGTTGAGTAATGTAAAATAAAAAAGCAGACTAATTTATACTGGTGTACTAAGTTAGTCTGCTCTATTTTTAAATTTATTTTTTTCCGTTTGTTGTTGATGGAGTTTGTGGTATGGTTTGTTGAGTATTTGGAGTAAATGGAATATAACTAGGAACTTCTCCATCGATGATTTCAGTAGCAATTGGGACTTGTACTTTCACCTTTGTTGATTTCGTACTAAACGGGATAATTACATTCATATTTACTTCTACATTCATAATAATTTCGACTACAGAATTATCAAACCCAAATGGCTTAACTTCCTGTGTAACATTTGCCACTGCATCACCGACTACAGAAAAACGAACTGGTATAGTAGGTCCAAGTTTTCCTAGTAATACTGTATTTGTAACGACTCCAATCGGTACTTTTAAATAAAGTCCATCATGATCTGCCTTCATTTTGTTCATTTCTGATTTTGATAAAGATAAAAATGATATATCTCCATTTTCAACTCTACGTATATTTTCTTCAACGTGCTGAGTAGTGGAACCAATTATTTTATTAATTAAGTATGTATTTGTACTAATTACTGCTTTCCCATTTTCATCGACATCCCGAATGATAATATCCTGACTCTTTAATTCCTTAGAGGCTGATTCATATGCTTCGTTTATGACTAGGGATGCAATTCGTCTTGTTTGTTTCTCAGAATATTTCAAAATGGTCGGGGTGAAAATTTTATCAATTTGCCAAAAAGCATAAAAGGAAAAAAATAGTAAAACAATACTAATAACTACATATTTATTTGGAAATATATTACGAATTGATTCTGTTATTTGAGTTGAACCAGTTTTATATCCGCCAAAAGATTTTCTTTTTGAAACAAAAAATTTATTTTTTGGAACACGTCTGTACTTAAATCTTTTCATCGTATCCATGCCCCCTTACTAATGGGTATGCATGTCATTGCTTGTTCATTCTTAATGGATTTGTACAAAAACAATAAAAAAGATGCCTCAGTAATTTCTGTCATTTATTAATAAATGCTTTGTTTTATTGTTTGATCACACTCGATAATCTCTAATTTTAACTCATTATAAAGATTCACTTCATAAGGAGTACTTACCTTTCTTCCGTTTTCTTCAAATATCCGTACAACTGGACGATCTGTAGAAACATCATTTTGCCTGAAAACAATTCCGCGTCTACCATCACTCAATTTTACGTATAATCCCGTTGGATAAATGGTTAGTAGATCATTAAAAATGCTGACTAATCTAGCATCAAATAATTTATCACTTCCACTATTTAATAATGTTAATCCTTCATGCGGAAGCATTGCTTGTCGATAAACTCGATTTGAAGTTACAGCATCAAAAAAGTCGGCAATCCCAATAATCTTTGAAAAAAGATGCATTTCCTCACCAAATATTCCTTTTGGATACCCGCTCCCATTGATCCTCTCATGATGCTGTAATGCACAGTCTGCAATTACCGGATGAATAGTAGGTACTTGTCGTAGTATATCGTATCCAGCAATGGTATGTTGTTTAATGTACGAATATTCTTCTTCAGTTAAACGGTCGCGTTTATTTAAAATCTTTTTTGGTATGACCATCTTCCCAATATCATGTAAAAGTGCACCTAATCCAAGTAAATTAAGCTGGATTTTACTTAAATCTAAAATCGTTCCAATTCCTATAGAATACATAGCTACATTCAGTGAATGTCTAAAGATACACTCGTCATATAGTATTAAGTCAGCTAATAAAGATAAAACATCATTCTGTTGCCATAATTCATTATGCAGTGACTTTATAATTTCTTTAAGCCTAGATTCGTTTTTTTCTAAAGATAGACATCTTAAATATAAATCTTCGCTAATTAATTTAACAAAAGCATCTTCTATTTTTTTCGTGATTTCAATGCGAAGTTTATTTGATACTTTCTCTTCCGTTAAACGTTCTGATAATTGAGCATGTACTAAAACAAATGGAGCAGCTAATTTATGTATTTGCTTAATCATCTCTTCTGTTAAAGGAATATTTGCATTTACGATCATTTTTCCATGTTCAGTATAAACCGGCATTCCTAAGATCGTACCTGGAACAAGTGTTGATGCTTCAACAACTCTCATTGTTTTCTCCTTCAACAATTTTTTAATTAAATATATGGTTCTTCATTACAGTTAATACATTGTAATAATCGATTTTTTAGGGCATTCGTTTACAAATGAAGCCACTAAAAAAATTTAGTGGCTTATTTTATATCATCTTTAATAATGCGTCTTTTCCAATCATTCCTTTTTGAATACCTAATTTTTCTGCTTCAACAGTGATAGACTCTAAAGGCGCATTTAATAATTCTTCTATTGTTTTTACACCAACTGCTCGGCCTGCAATAATTTGACGGTCGCGCAATTTTTCATTTAATAAAGCTACATCTAATGCTCCGCACATAATATATCCCTTATCATTCATAACGACTAATAATGTAGTTTTTGGAAGTAAAACCGTAACAGCATTAAATGTATGATTATCTATTTTAATTGGGCTTAAATTGATCAAGTTCAACGCTCCTTTCTCATTCTAAAATATGAGAAAAAAACAAAAGTGAAACCTGTCTAAACTTGATAAATTTTAGACACTTTTTAAAGCCCCAAATAACACGTCACGAATAAATTCAGGCATAAAAAATCTTTTATGACTAGCATCACGAATTGTAGGAATTAAATGGCCAAACGTAAATAAATCCAAAGTTCCGATCGTATACATTCGGCTTAAATCTAACATTTCTCCATTAATAAATAATTCTTCTTGATAAAAATGTCTTTTCTTATCCCTTTTAACAAAAGTGATTCCATCGTAAACCATTTTTCCAATTACTTTACCTCTAAATCCAAAACCTTTCATCTTCAAATGAGTCAACTCTTTATCTTCACAACGATTTAAAACATCTAGTAATTCCTTACCAGACAAATTAACAACACAAGGATTAATAGGATGTGGGCATATTCGATGAATGTCACCCTTTGTAACAAGTCCATGCGATAAGCCATCAAGTAAAATACCCGAATTTAATATACTGATATCTGATTTTGTCCATTGGCGAAGTGCATTCGCTAATAATTTCAGCAATGGACTATCTTTAAACCAATTCACATGCATGTCACTCGGTAGATGTGTCACTGGTTCACTTAAAATTTCTTCACTTAATCTCATTAAATTAGCCAGCATGAGTTTCGTCACTTCATCTTGGTAATCTTTAGGGACTGTATGAACTTCAGTAACTGAAGCTTCAGTATTCATTATACTTTTCGTCTCTTTATTTACAGTAATTAAAACCTCGCCTAAATAGTTACCGTGTTTACCTGTTCCACAAAGTAAAGTTTCACCAGCATACTCCCCATTTGGAAATAGATGGTGAGTATGTGCGCCTAAGATAATATCGACTCCTGAAAATTGTTCAGCAATTCTCTGATCGTCTCTCATACCTAAATGAGAAAGTATTATGACAATGTCAGATTGCGCTTTGACAATTGGAAGGATGCTATTTAACATGTCAAACGGATCTTTTATACTCCATCCTAAAGTTTCATAAAACACAGGATAAGCGACTGTTAATCCAATTACTCCTAGCTTTACTCCATTTTTTTCATATATTTCAAAAGGCTTGCTGATACTCTCGCTACCTTCATCTGTAATGGCTAAATTACCAACTAATACATCAAACTTTGCATCTTCGTAAAGATTTAACAACTCACCTTTAGATAAGGTAATTCCTTCATTATTACCTATTGTAATTGCATCAAACTTTGCATCATTTAAAAGTTTCACATTACCCTTTCCTAAAGTGGCCTCAGAGATTGGATGAAATCGATCAACGAAATCACCAATATCAAAAGTAAGTGTGGCCTCCCCTTTTCCTTTGGCTAATTCTCTTTTAGACTTCAACAAACCGACAATTGTTGGCCACGTTTCGAAGTGGCTGTGAATGTCATTTGTATGGAACAACCGAATATTTATAGATTGATTTGTTTCCATTGTTCCACCATCCTTTTTTTAAATATTTTCTATAATTAATTTTATGCCATAAAATAACACGACTAACCTTAAAATTAATGCGATTGTTTCAGTTTTTAATTTTTGATTAATATACGCTCCAATTTTCCCACCAAACCATGCGCCAGGAATAAGTAAAAGAATGTAATAGAAATTTACTTCTCCTAATGTGATGTATGAAATTGAGCTTCCAAGTGTCGTAAACATAACGACAAACATTGAAGTCGCTACAGCTAACTGAGGTGGAAAACCGAATAAAAACGCCATCATTGGTACTAACAATATTCCTCCACCAATTCCAAATAAACCTGAGATGATCCCGATACAAATAGACAATGAAATCGCCAATGGAAGACTATAGCTATATGTATATGCCTCGCCTTCATCATTTGTAAATGTTCGTATAATACCCTTATGTAATTCCTTTGATTTTCTATTTAATTTTGCAGAAACAAATAGAAAGACTGATATACAGATTAAAAATATCCCAAAAAATAAAGTAAACCGCTCAGTATTTAAAAGCGAATTGATGTAAGTACCTAGTAAGCTACCAGGAACACTACCTATTAAAAATAAAATGCCACTCTTATAATCGATTCGTTTTTGCTTATGATACGAAAGGGTGGATGAAAGCGAAGAAAACACAATTGTAATCAGTGAAGTTCCAACTGCAACATGAATTGGCACAGTCGAAAAAGCGGATAAAAAGTGATCAATATTAAGTAGCATTGGAACAATAATAATTCCTCCGCCTAAACCAATCAATGATCCGACTGTTCCTGCAGCGAGTCCTATACTGATGAGTATAAGAATTTGTAGAATGATATCCAACCTAAATTTCTCTCCTTTATAAATACACTAAACATCTATCTTCTCTATATTTTAAATAATAGTTTAACACAAAAAAACTCGGATTTCCCCGAGTATGAATAATACCATTTATAAACACTGGCTACTGTTTTAATATACTTAAATTTGCAATCCAAGGTCCTACGTCAGTTTTATATCTTTTTGCCATCACTCTTGTAATTTGAGCTATATGGGTTAGATCATGTACGACAAAAGTAGATAGTAATTCTCTTAATTTAACTGTTCCAAGATCTGGATGAACCCCTTCTAATTCTAGGTGTAAATTAGGGTCAACCAATGATTGTAATTTTGTAATATTTTCTGCTCTTAAATTTTTGAATTCTAGTAATCTTTCTTCTACTGATTTTTCATGTTTTTCATTTAAATGCGAAAAACGATCGAATGGCGGGAAATGGTTGTTTCCTTCTTTGTTAAGTATGCTGTTCAATCTTGGAATCCAATTTGTTTTTTCACACTCAATTAGATGGTCGATTACTTCAGAAGCATTCCATGTTCCTTCACCTTCATTGCTACTTAGCCAAGATTCAGATAAACCTGACAAAAGGGACTCTAATGATTTGGGTGTTCTTTCTAAAACTTCAATCGCTTCTTTAAGGTTAAAATTCATAAAAAAACTCCTCCCACACTAAAATATAAATTCCTATAACAACATCTCGTGACCTTTCAAGTTAAATTTTACCATAAAAAAGATAACTAAATTAAAATCATGCTTATTTTTCCTAATAGAAAAAAACATGGCAAGATTGCCATGCTTTTAAGTAGAAAAGTCCCTAAAAAATGATAAAGTTAACGTTTATTCCATCTTCTCCAACTCTGCTTTGACTTTTTCTAATGTCAAACCATTATATTTTAATTTCGGACTTGGAGCATTCGTCATTGACGGATTTTTTAACTTGTAATTTTTTTCAATAAATGCAAAGTCTGTCAGATCAACATTGCCATCAAAATTAATATCTGCAGCACGCTTATTCGTACCCCAATATGTTTGCATATAAATTGCGTCCATAACGTCAACGACTTGGTCACCGTTCACATCACCGGCTTCTAATTGCACTTCACCATAAATATTGTTCCATTCGCCACGATACTGATCGCCTGCTTGTTTAAATAATGTAAATGGTCTGCTATATTTAAAATGCCCTGGAACATGAATAGTGAACATCATTTCTTTATTTGTGACAGGCAATTTAATTGTTGCTTTTGGCCACAGGTATGTCCCGTAAGCTGATGAATTTATAGGATAAGAAGTGATAGAACCATTGTATAATTTGTTTTTAGCATCAGTAACAAATGCAGTCGCACCTATATTTGTATAATCCCTCATGTGTAAATTTCTTCCATCATACGTGTAATGTAACCCTTCAGCAATTGGAGAAAATGTTAATTGTGAGAATGATGGTTTCACATAAGATTCCACCGATAAACTAGGAATAGAGATTTCCGCTTTATCTGTATTCACATAAGTAGAAGCAAGATTTTGCAATTGTAAAATCCCTTCATAATAATCTTCATTCTTTACTTTTACCTTAACGTCTACCATTGGAGTTGTTCCAGTTATACCATCTGTGTTATTTATTGCTAGATGGATCGAATGTTTATTCAGTTCTCCATTACTAGTTAATTCTTTATGTTCTGACTGTACGTTAGCTTTTTTCAGTAATTCTGGACGTACTGTTACATTTTCTATTTCAAAATTTTTATTTAAATAATCAAAAGTAAATGTTTGATCATTTACTTTTTTTACATTATTTGCTGTTAGTGTATAAGTAACTGTATCTCCCATCGTTGGGTTAACCTGATCTGGCTTAGCATCTACATATTGCGTGCCTTTCTTTACAAAATAGGTTACGTGTGCGTTCGGATAATCAACTGCACTTGATACACCTACACCAAAGAAACGAACTGGAAGAATTGGCACCGTATCATCAATTGGCATATTCGCATTAAACGTACCATCTGGATTTAAAGGAACAAAACCATTTGCAGTATTTGCTGTTTTGTCTGGTTTTAGTAAATCTCTATTATAATAAAACGCTACTTTATTTGCAGATTGATCTCTAGTAAAACCATATTCATTCATCGTTTTAATATTTTCTTCGTCAATTGATCCCGAAACTAATACTGATTTTTGTCCATCTTCATATTCGTAAACACCATGAGGAAGAGAAGTGATATTAAATTTTGGCGCCGTATTATCTACAAATAAGTAAGTGTCAGAACTAAATGTATTCCCTTGATCGTCCGTTGCAATTGCCCTAAATTTATAGTTTCCATGCTTAACAAATTCTGAAAAATGATCAAACTGAGATGACATATATTCAGCATCAGAAGAAAACGGCTTACTTTGATCACCTGTAAATGGTGTACTAAAGCCTAAGTTTGCAGAATTATAATTTGTACTTGGATTTAAAGAATTTCCACTAATATATCCTGAATGTCCCAAGATTTTGTTAGTTTTTGGATCCAAATATAAGAAATCAATTCGTTTAACATGTCCTTTTAATTTAAAGTTTACAAAAAAACCGCTTACTGAAAATATACTTTGATCAAAAGTGGCGTTTGCAGCAACTGCATGCGATCCTAAAATGTCGAATGCTTCAAATTTGTTTTCTTCATATGTTACACCAAACGGTATTTGGTACACTTCAGATGGGTTATTCCTGTTAGTATAGATTACATACCCTTCATAGATACCTGTTTCTGCTGTTTTTGGAATCGATAAAAACACGGATTGTTTTTTACTACTATTACCATTTACTTTTATAGAATTTTCGGTTAGAATCTTCACTCCGTTTTTCTCTGCGTCTTTTGATCCTCTTAAATCTGTTTGATATTGTACTTTCACATCAAATGTTTTAGCTTTTTCCCCGTTGTTACTAATCTTGACAGAACGTGAATCTGAAATGTCTTCACCTGTTAAAACTGCTCGACCGAAGCTAAGGCCACCAGTTTCTTCATTAATTGCCTTCGTTTCTCCTTTTTCAATCATATTTGTTTTATCTTTAACTGTAATTTCTATAGTTGAATGAACCGCTTCATATGGATCGACACGTCCTGCGCCTTGCTCAAAAACACTATATGGTTTGCTTAATGAATCTGCAGTATTCATTAAAACACTTTTAACATCGGACGGTTGCAAATTAGGATTTTCTTCTAGTAAAAGAGCAGAAATACCAGTAACAACAGGAGCTGCCATTGATGTGCCCGATAAACGTGCATAAGCATACTCATAGTCGTCCCCTTTATCACCATTTACCACATCGGAAGGAACAGTTGACATCATGGACACACCTGGTGCAACGACTTCTGGTTTTATATCATAATTTGTCCTACTTGGTCCTCGAGAACTAAACGAAGCCAAATTATCCCCTTGTGATTTTAATTCCTTCATCTCTCCAAAAGTAAAGTTATTTTGTCCAGTATCTACCTTTGACTTTAACGCTAGACCGTCTGCATTACTTAATGAAAACGTTGGGATGTAATTTTGACCTTCTGCTAAATAGACAGGAATATGACCTTCTGCCGCATTATCATTAAACAAAAGCACAGCAGCTGCACCATTATTTTTTGCTTCTGTAATTTTATTAGCTAGTGGAATACCCTTCCCACGGCTTATTAAAGCAATTTTACCTTTTACATCGATTCCTGCAAAATCAGCTGTTGCACCCATGCCAGCATATACAACAGGAAGTGATTTTCCTTTCAGATTCTTGATATCATCTTTATAACCTAACGCAATTGCACGTAAATCTGCCGTGACTGTGTCTAGTGTCCCTTTATAGCTTGCTATGGAAACTGGTACATCACTTGCACCTACAGTAATTGCTAATGCTGAAGCACCCGGTGTACCTAATGAATACATTCCATCCCCAGAATTACCTGCAGATAAAACTGCCGTTACTCCATTTAATACAGCATTATTTACCGCTATACTTAAAGGATCCATTGGATTATTTGTAGCGGAGCCCAATGACATATTAATAACGTCCATCCCATCCTCAGTAGCTTTATCAATTGCAGCAATAATTCCATTAGTCGGACCTGATCCATATGGACCTAATACTCGATATGCATATAAATCAGCACCCGGGGCAATACCTGTTGTAGCATATTTACTGTTATTTTCACCTCGACCGCCAATCGTACCCGAAACGTGCGTACCGTGTTCAGTATAATATGTAGTTCCACTTGAGCTTTTTTCTGCCTTTCCTGACTTCTTCCAATCTTCGTATGTCGTTTCCATTGGATCATTATCATTATCAATAAAGTCGTATCCACCTTTAAAGGCTGCTTTTAAATCCGGATGGTTATAATCCATACCAGTATCTAAAATTCCTACTTTAATTCCTTTACCTGTATGACCTTCAGCATGTAACTTGTCCACTTGTAAATACGAGCGCTCATCAGCCATTCCTAACCCCATTTGTTCTGGAGCAATATCTTTAGCCTGAACTGGTGGTTCTGCCTTTATTTCTACATCGCTATAAACAGCTTTAACAGCTTCCGATTTTAATAAATTTTTAACTTGATTTGCAGGAAGTTTCATTGAAATACCATTAAATGTTGTTTTAAACGTGCGATTTACTTTGTATGTAGATGCCTTCTTAGTTCCTTTTGCTGGTAATACTTTTGCTAAATCATTTTTAAAAGAGGCATGTGAGTCATCTACTAGTTTATCTGCTTCTTTTTCGTCTAAAACTTTCCCTTCAGTTGCTGCTTCTAATACTGCAGCTGTTGAAGTAGGTTGTTTAAATTCAACAATGACGGAAATTTCTTCTGAACTATTTTTGTCTATATTTGGCGCTAAATGTAATCCTGTTTCATTAATTGATTGTAGATTTACTAGGGCTTTCTTTTGTTCAGGAGTTAAATTATTAAGTAACTGCTCAGTTTGATTCAAACTACCAGATGAATTTTCTTGTTGGGAATTATTGATAATAACTTGTTGAGTTGACGTTGTTGCATGGACTTTAGAAGAAGTACTCAAATATGAAGCTAGTAAACTACTAGAAGCTAAACTTACTCCTAGTGCAACGGTTGAAACTTTTTTTAATTTCCTTTTCATCCTTTCAAACCACTCCTCAATGATCATAATAATGTTGAAGAAAATTGAATGGTTTAATTTGAAAATGGGGGTTACTAATTACTTCTTTTGAAGCTTAGTAGTTTCTAATTGAAATTTTTTCCATTCAATTTTCATATAATTTGAATTATATAGATTATTAATGTATTACTCAATCGTGTTAAGGCGTGTTATTTTAAGGTCAAAATGCTAATAATATACTATCATTTCAATCACTTTTAACAGAACTCGACATGATTCTTTCAATTATTAACACGACTAAAAGAACCAATGAAAAAAACTAATGCATCCAAAGGTTCTATACCTATTCTTAAATTTCATATAAAATTTAACCTCAAAAAACCCTGTTACCAATTGGCAACAGGGTTTATCTTTATTCAATGGATTAACCAATTGAACCTTCCATTTCGAATTTAATCAGACGGTTCATTTCAACTGCGTATTCCATTGGTAATTCTTTTGTAAATGGCTCAATGAAGCCCATTACGATCATTTCTGTAGCTTCTTGCTCAGAAATACCACGGCTCATTAAGTAGAATAATTGCTCTTCAGATACTTTCGAAACTTTCGCTTCGTGCTCAAGAGAAATATTGTCGTTTAAGATTTCGTTGTATGGAATTGTATCAGAAGTTGATGCATTATCCATAATTAACGTATCACACTCGATATTTGAACGTGATCCAGCTGCTTTACGACCGAAGTGTACGATACCACGATACGTTACTTTACCACCATGTTTAGAAATAGATTTCGAAACAATTGTAGATGAAGTATTTGGAGCTAAGTGAATCATTTTAGCACCAGCATCTTGGTGTTGTCCTTTACCAGCGATTGCAATAGAAAGTGTAAGGCCACGAGCACCTTCACCTTTAAGGATAACTGCTGGGTATTTCATTGTTAATTTTGAACCAATGTTTCCATCGATCCATTCCATTGTTGCGTTCGCTTCACAAACAGCACGTTTCGTAACTAGGTTGAATACGTTATTCGCCCAGTTCTGAATTGTTGTATATCGGCAGTATGCATCCTTCTTAATGATGATTTCTACTACTGCAGAGTGAAGTGAGTTTGTTGTATATACAGGAGCTGTACATCCTTCAACGTAATGTACGTGTGCACCTTCATCAGCAATAATTAATGTACGCTCAAATTGACCCATATTTTCTGAGTTAATACGGAAATATGCTTGTAATGGCGTGTCAACTTTAACACCTTTTGGTACGTAAATGAATGATCCACCAGACCAAACTGCAGAGTTTAATGCAGAGAATTTGTTATCTGTTGGTGGAATTACTTTACCAAAGTGTTCTTTGAAGATGTCTTCGTGTTCACGTAATGCAGTATCTGTATCAGTAAATAAGATTCCAAGATCAGTTAAATCTTGTTTCATACTGTGGTAAACTACCTCAGATTCATACTGTGCAGATACACCAGCTAAATACTTTTGTTCAGCTTCAGGAATACCTAATTTATCAAAAGTATTTTTGATTTCTTCAGGTACTTCATCCCAAGACTTTTCTGTTTTCTCTGACGGCTTTACATAATAAGTAATTTCATCAAAGCGTAAATCAGACATGTCTCCACCCCATTGAGGCATTGGCATATCATAAAAATGTTGTAAAGATTTTAAACGGAAATCTAACATCCATTGTGGTTCATTTTTCATGCGTGAAATTTCTTCAACGATTTCTTTTGTTAATCCACGTTCAGAACGGAAAATCGATACGTCACGATCATGAAAACCATATTTATAATCACTAATATCTGGCAAATTAGTAGACATTTATCTTGCTCCCTTCTAATAGAAGAGGAGGATTAAAGCTCAGAAGTTATTCTGATTTTAAGCCCTTCTCCATCGCTTTCCATGCAAGTGTTGCACATTTAATTCGTGCTGGAAACTTTGAAACACCTTGAAGTGCTTCAATATCATCTAAATCGATTGATTCATCGTATTCTTTTCCAAGCATCATATCTGAAAATATTTGAGCAAGCTGTAGGGCTTCCTCTATTTTTTTACCTTTAATTGCGTGAGTCATCATTGAAGCTGACGCCATTGAAATCGAACATCCTTCACCGTCAAAACGAGCATCTGATACAATTCCATCATCAACTTTTAAACGAAGTTCAATGCGATCACCACAAGTAGGGTTATTCATGTTTACAGTTAAATCGTTTTCTGATATTGCCCCTACCCCTTTGTTACGAGGGTTTTTATAATGGTCCATTATCACGCGACGATATAAAGCATCTAAATCAATGTTTCGATTAATAGACATCGCTGAAATACTCCTTCGTTTTAACTAATCCTCTTACAAAAGCATCTACATCTTCTTTTGTATTATACAGATAAAAACTTGCACGAGCAGTAGCAGATACCTTTAACCATCTCATTAATGGCTGAGCACAGTGATGGCCAGCTCGAACAGCAATTCCTTCTACATCTAATACAGTTGCAACATCATGTGGATGCACATCTTCCACATTAAACGTTACTAGCCCTGCACGATGCTTCGGACCATAGATTGTTACTCCTTTTACAGTAGATAACTGTTCAAGTGCATAATCCGCAATCTCATGTTCATGCTTTTCGATATTATCCATACCGATTTCAGTTAAGAAATCAATAGCAGCGCCTAAACCAACTGCACCAGCAATGATTGGAGTTCCACCTTCAAATTTCCATGGAAGTTCTTTCCAAGTAGAATCTTGTAAGTCAACGAAATCAATCATTTCCCCACCAAATTCAATAGGTTCCATGTTTTCAAGAAGATGTTTTTTACCATAAAGTACACCAATACCCGTAGGAGCACACATTTTATGACCTGAAAATGCGTAAAAATCACAATCTAAGTCTTGAACGTCGACCTTCATATGTGGAGTACTTTGTGCACCATCAACAAGCATGATTGCTCCATTTTGATGAGCAATTGCTGCAATCTCTTTAACAGGGTTAATTGAACCAAGTACATTTGAAACGTACATAATCGCAACTATTTTTGTATTTGAGTTAATTGTAGCTTTTGCTTGCTCAACGCTGATTGAACCATCTTCTTCTAATGGTAAATATTTTAATGTTGCGCCAGTAGCTTTAGCAACTTGTTGCCAAGGAATAATATTACTGTGATGTTCCATATAAGAAATCACAATTTCATCTCCAGCTTTTAAGTTCGTTCTTCCGTAGCTAGCAGCAACTGTATTAATTGCAGTAGTTGTGCCTCTAGTAAAAATAATTTCTTCAATTGATGATGCATTAATAAATTTACGAACTTTATCACGAGCTCCCTCGTATGCATCAGTAGCTTTTGTTCCTAGGGTGTGTACACCTCTATGAACGTTAGAATTATATTCTTTATAGTAGTTAGCAACAGCTTCTATTACTTGAACAGGTTTTTGTGAAGTTGCAGCACTATCCAGATATACTAAAGGATGTCCATTTACTTCTTGATTTAATATCGGAAAGGCTTCACGGATTGCTTTAACATCCATTACTTAACCTTCCTCTCAATTACATCAACAAGCATTTTTTTAACTTCTTCAATTGGTAATTCCGAAACTACAGGTGCTAAGAATCCGTGAATAACTAAGCGCTCTGCTTCTTTCTTCGGAATACCGCGACTCATTAAGTAGTACAGCTGAGTTGGATCTACTTTACCAACTGAAGCAGCGTGACCTGCCATAACATCATTTTCATCAATTAATAGAATTGGGTTCGCATCTCCACGAGCTTTTTCACTAAGCATTAATACACGTGAAGTTTGTTGTGCATTAGACTTAGAAGCGCCGTGTTCAATTTTCCCAATACCATTAAAGATTGAAGTAGCAGAATCTATTGATACACCATGTTTTAAGATCCAACCTTCAGATCCTTTACCAAAGTGAATAATGCTTGTTGTAAAGTTTTGAGTTTGCTCACCACGGCCTACAGTAACCATTTTCATGTCGCCGAAAGAGCCGTCTCCAATTAGGTTTGTAACATTTTCGAAAACTGAGTTTCCATCGTTCATTAGACCAAGTGCCCACTCAATTTTGCTATCGCGACCAGCATGACCACGACGAACAACATAAGCAGTTACACCTTTTGCTAACGTATCAACAGCACCATAACGAACTTTTGCATTATCTAATGTAATTACTTCTGTAATAACGTTTACAACAGCCGCATCTAAATCAGCAGATGTAGAAACATAGTTTTCAACATAAGTAACTTCACTGTTTGCATCTGCAACAACAAGTACGTGGTTATATGCAGGTACGTTTTCGCCATCTACAACAAAAATAGATTGGATTGGTTTTTCTAATACTACATTTTTAGGAATGTATAAGAAAGCTCCACCATTTACTAATGCTGCATGTAATGCGATTAATTTATTTTCATCGACTTTTACAGCCTCTGTCATAAAATATTTTTTCACAAGATCTTCGTGATCTTTAATCGCCGTGTGTAAATCTACGAATACTACACCTTTTTCTTTTGCTTCAGAAGAAAGAGAGTGATATACAGCAGATCCATTATATTGTACATAAACTGATTGATCAGTGTCTTCATTTATTAAAGATGTTACTGACTCTGGTAATTGATCTTTTGTAGGAACATTTCCAGTTGTAACATTAAATTCTTTTCCAAAGAAATCCCATTTAGAGATATTTGTTTTATCTGGCTTTGGAAGAGAAAGTGATTCAGCTTTTGCTAGTGCATTTAAACGGAACTCTGTGAAATATGCAGGTTCATTTAGCAGTGCAGAAAGCTGCTTAACTGTTTCTTGACTAAATGGAATTGTAGTACCAGTTGTCATGAGAATCCCTCCTATCCGATTAAGCTTCTTGCCCAACAGTCTCGTCTTCGATACCTAATTCTTGTTTAATCCAGTCATATCCTTCAGCTTCTAAACGTGCAGCTAATTCAGGACCACCTGATTTTACAATACGACCTTGCATCATTACGTGAACGAAGTCAGGAGTAATGTAGTTTAATAAGCGTTGGTAGTGAGTGATGATTAAGCAACCAAACTCTTCTCCACGCATTTCGTTAACACCTTTAGAAACTACTTTTAATGCATCGATATCTAAACCTGAGTCAATTTCGTCAAGAATAGCAATTTTAGGTTGGATCATCATCATTTGAAGAATCTCATTACGTTTTTTCTCTCCACCTGAGAATCCTTCATTTAAGTAACGTTGAGCCATTTCTGGATCCATTTCTAAGAATTCCATGTTTTTATCTAATGTACGGATAAATTTCATTAATGAAATTTCATCGCCTTCTTCGCGACGTGCATTCATTGCAGAACGTAAGAAATCTGCGTTTGTTACACCACTAATTTCACTTGGGTATTGCATAGCTAGGAAAAGACCAGCTTGAGCTCGCTCATCAACTTCCATTTCTAAAACATCGTTGCCATCAAGCTCGATACTACCACCGATTACTTCATATTTAGGATGACCCATAATAGCAGAAGATAAAGTTGATTTACCTGTACCATTTGGTCCCATGATTGCGTGAATTTCTCCACCTTTTACTTCAAGGTTTACACCTTTTAAAATTTGCTTTCCTTCAATTGCTACTTGAAGGTCTTTTATTTTTAATGTAGAAGCTCCCATTTTACACCCTCCATAATATTACATAAAAATTCTATAAAATAGAAAATGGCTATTTTAAGTTCATTCTCATTTTATTCTCATTCTAATCTTAAAGCAATTAAAAAGTATTTTCAAGCCGTGCCCTATTTTACCAAAAAAGTTTTATTACGTGTAACTTTTTTTCACAAAAAAAGAATAAATAGAGATACTATATATATAGGAAATAAAATATCTAATATCACAACTAAAAAAGAGGGGAATTTAATGTCTAAAACAACTAAGCTTTCACCAGATCAACAAAAATTTGCGATTACTCAACTACAAACATATTTCTTACAAGAAAGAGACGAAGAATTAAGTGAATTAAGTTCGATGTTGCTATTAGACTTTATTTCACAAAAACTTGGACCTATGTTTTACAATAAGGGAGTTGAAGACTCACAAAGATTTATGTCCGAACGGGTTGAAGATCTATATGCTTTATTATTAAAAGAACAGATTGAAGATTAAGTTGTTTTAGTAAACTTCTTTTCTTTTAGTTTTTAACGACCTTTAGCACACACTTTATTTTTCGTACATACTCAATTTTAGATTATTCAATATTTATATAGTTGTTCAAATTATTCTTGTATTGTTAAAACAAATAAATGTTTTAATGCAGACTCTTCCATTATTTACGAAAAAACTAGATTTCATTAATCAAATTATCAAAAAAAGAACCTTTTACTATAATGAAGGTTCTTTTTAACTTTCTAATAAGGAATTTGACCAATTAAATAAAGTTGTATCTTGTTCATCAAAAAAAGATTATGATAAAAGATTAATTTAATATCCTTTACTTAGAGTAAAATAACGGTTTATTAGTCAGTTTGTAATTCAAGTAAGATCGAACATTTTTAACTTCAAAAAAACAATTAATATAGTTTGTTGATATATTAAATTTATTGAAATACATTTACTTCTAAAATCATTAATAGTTCCTCAAAACATCAATAACCCTTACATATTTCAACACTCTAAAGAAAAAAGGCTTTGTTCAATTAAATAAATTTACTCCCTTAACTATATTACAAAAACATTAATTCATCCCTCGTATATATTCTCAAATGCGATTTTAAAACATGAGAAAAACGAATTTTTTATTGATAAACCTGCACAGGTATAAAGACTTCAGGCATACCAGCAGCATATGCAGCTACTTCATATTCTTTAAAGATTAATTTAATGCCCGCATGGTCAAATGCCCATAATCTATTTTTGTCACTTAAATCAATTTCGTTAGGAGATTTTATTAATACATATCCTTTATATTTCTTTTGTAATTGCTGATAAGCATATTCTTGTACGGATTTTGTATTTTCGTTTATTAACTTAGATAGTGGAACTACTTCACCTGTTTTCACG
Organism: Gottfriedia sp. NPDC058432; assembly: GCF_042721555.1. NCBI lineage: Bacteria > Bacillati > Bacillota > Bacilli > Caryophanales > Bacillaceae > Gottfriedia > Gottfriedia sp. NPDC058432. Next base: position 339,622 of record NZ_JBHXLC010000002.1, on the reverse strand, counting down.
TCAAAATTAAATGTAGTTCCCATTGTCATCCCATGTGCTCCACCTGTATATGAATACTCATTATAAATAACACTTAATTTATCAAGATTATTGTATAGTATTTTATAAGTAAAAACATATTCATAAGGTCTCCACGGCCCTTGGCTAGCATCCCATTTTGCCTTAGCTTCTTTCTCGTCTTCTAATAGCTTCAAACGATTACTATTCGCTAAATCAGCACCTTGTTTTAAAATACCATTGATCTTTTGTTGTGCGGTTGAATTAGAAGCTCCACTTATTTGTGGATACTTAATCGGTGCATCATTTAGTTTTTGTTCAGTAATTTTAATATGACGCGGTAATGGGTTTTCATTGATTCGAGCTTTAGTTTCCGCATTAACAAATTTAATAGAGCCCAAATTAATACTGCTAGTCATTATGATTAATAAGAAATAATATAGAAACTTTTTCACTAGACTCCTCCTATTTTCTTTATCAAAAAATAGTATGAGTATCTTTTAAATTATTTATGAAATATTTTATGAGAGTCTAAATACTTACAATCAATTAACAGACTGTTCTCAAGTCATTTTGTTAACTAGTTTAAATAAGTTCATTGCTATTTCATAAGTGTTTGGTTTCACCTTTTGACTATTAGAAAACACAATTACATATGTTTTTGAAACAGGATCGAAGACATTCATACAATTAATTCCTGGAACTACCCCACGATTGTATAAATACTTGCCTTTATTATAAAATCCGTAAGCATAATGGTTTTGATACGGATTAATAAATTGAGTAAAACTTTTACTCAAAATTAGTTTATTTGAAATAAGTGCCTCGTCCATTTTTTGCATTCCTGAAACCGTTGCATAAATATCTCCACAGCCTAATAAATAATTAAAATTTGGGATTCGTAATTGCTGCGGATCATTTTTAGATTGAATTAATAAATAACCGAGAGCATGATTCCTTGTTTTATAAAAATCATTACCTTGTCCAATTTCAGTCATATTCGCTTTATCGAAAATATGTGTCTTTATATATTCTCCATAAGGAATTCCAGTTACTTTTTCAATAACATAAGCAAGTAAAATATAATTTGTGTCATTGTAATCCCATTTGTTCAACGGTTTATAATGTACATTTGATTTAACTATTTTCTTTATCAGATTCGATGATGAAATTGGATTAAATTGCTCTTTTTGTTTCTTAATCCCTGAAGTATGTGAAATTAAATGAAATAATGTTAATTTTGACCCATTTGGAAAGTCCGGTATGTATTTTGAAATCGGATCATTAAAAGATATTTTGCCTTCTTCTTTTAATTGCATTAACAACGTTGAAACAAAAAATTTAGAAATTGAGCCAACTGGGTAATAGGTATTTGGTTTGTTCGGTAACTGATTTGAGATATCTCGATAACCGTATCCTTTATTAAGGATATTTTCTTCATTCTTCCTTACAAGAACAACTCCGTTAAAATGAATTTGCTGTAAGTAGCGATCAATCTCTCCATTATTCTTATTTTGATCATTAGTAAAATCAACTTTATTCATCGAAGAGTGATTCGAAACTGTCACTTTCGAAGAGTTTTTATTCAAGATAAAACTACAAAAAGGAGACATAATTAAAACAGCTAAGAAACTAGGAATCAAGAACAAATAAATTTTTTTCATCATATACCGCTCTCCCATTTTGCAGGGTTAAGAGGATTTCCCTATATTCCCTCTTCCCCATTATTTTTACCTTACCCCTATTTTATTGTGCAATTTTTTAGTTCCAATCACATACTATCTTAAAGCTACTGTATCTAAAACTTTTAAATCGGAACGAAGAACAAAAATTCACTTCAATTACTTATCCTAATTGTATTAACAATCTTGTCCATTAATCTTTAAAATTTAATTAGAAAAAATTTACTTAAACCTTAATAATTTATTATCTGTTTGTAATTTTAAAAGGTGTTTGGTTAATTTTTCATCTATTTTTCGGTGTTATAATACGTCTAGCTAAAAATTAAGAAAGGGGAAACAAATGGGTAAAATCCATATTTTCCGTTCAAAGACTTTAAGGTTTTTATTTTATACTGCGTTTTATTTATCAATTTTACTTGCACTACTTTACCTATATGGATTTAAAGATTCATTTACTGGGACCTTTATATATAACGATTTTTAGGACGTGAGCTGATGAAATCAATTATTGAACAAATAGATTATTGGGCAATTAACACCCCAAACACGATCGCATTTCAAAATAGTGATTACTCTTTAACATATAAAACTTTAAAGCAACAATCAGATGCGATTGCTAGCTGGATGATTAAAAATAATTTTACGAATAAGCCTATTATTGTGTATGGGCATATGCAGACAGAAATGATTTCCATTTTCTTAGGAAGTGTAAAAGCAGGTTGTGCATATATTCCCGTTGATGAGTCTATTCCTTTTGAAAGACTCAAAAAAATGATTACTAATTCTGGAGCAACTTTACTAATTACACCAAAAGAAATTACTTTAGAGTTTGAATCCATTAAAATTATAAATTTTGGAGAACTACAGGAAATTATTGATTCTACTGATCTAGTCAATTCTTTAACTGATTTTAATGTTAAAGACGATGATACATTTTATATTATCTATACTTCCGGCAGTACTGGAGATCCAAAAGGTGTGCAAATTACTGAAAAAAACTTACGTAGTTTTACCGATTGGATATTGAAGGATTTTAATATACACAATGGACAACGATTTTTGAATCAAGCTCCATTCTCTTTTGATTTATCAGTAATGGATTTATATCCATCTTTATTGTCGGGTGGCACACTCATTGCTGTTGAAAAATCTTTGGTTGAGCGACCAAAAGTATTATTCGATTATTTAATGGAAAGTGATATTGAGGTTTGGACTTCTACACCTTCATTTATAGAGATGTGTATGATGAACCCAAATTTCAGCGAATCCCTACTACCAAACTTAAAGACTTTTCTTTTCTGTGGTGAAGTACTATCGAATAATAGTGCTAAGCAGCTTTTATCTAGATTTCCTAATGCCGAGATTTATAATACTTACGGTCCAACAGAAGGAACAGTTGCTGTAACATTCGTCCAGATTACTGAGAAGGTCATAAACCAATATTCCCCATTACCGATTGGAACTCCGAAAGATGATACAATCATTTACATTATGGATGAATTAGGGAACCCACTTCCAGAAGGAGAAACAGGAGAAATTATTATAGCTGGTCCAAGTGTTAGTAAAGGGTATCTTAATAATCAATTAAAAACTGATGCAGCCTATTATCAAATAAATGGTATGCGCGCCTATAAAACAGGTGATTCTGGTTACTTTGATCACGGACTTTTGTTCTATAAAGGTAGGATCGATTTTCAAGTAAAGCTACATGGGTATCGGATTGAAATTGAGGACATTGAAAATAACATTAGAAGATTACCATTAGTCCATTCTGCAGTTATATTACCAGAGATGAAGGATGGTAAGTGTATCGATTTACATTGCTTAACAGTCGTTAAAGAACACGATTTCGAAAAGGAATATCATTTAACACGTTTTTTAAAACAAGAATTAAATAAATATATGCCGACTTATATGATTCCAAGAAAATTTAGTTACTTACAAAGCTTACCAATGACAACGAATGGTAAAGTTGATCGTAAAAAATTATTGGAGCAAACTTACCAATGATTCCTTACGGTAGTTTTACGTTTTTCGGTATTTTGTTTGTTCTATTAATCCCAGCAGTCATATTAGGCTTTTTAGGAAAAAGATTAACTAACTACACAACATTTCTTTCTTTTGTGTTTTTATTATTAGTCTTTTCCTCTTCTAAAATACAAACCTTCTATCTAGTTGCTTATATAATTTGGGTAGTTATTTTAATAAAAGGTTATAGTGTTTATCGGAAGAATGCGAACCATTCAACTGTTTATTACTTAAGTGTTTTTCTATCAATTTTACCTTTAATAATTGTAAAGGTTTCACCGATATTTGAAAGTACTACACTTGTAGGCTTTTTAGGAATTTCGTATTTAACATTTAAAGCAACACAAGTCATTATTGAAATTCGCGACCACAGTATAAAAGAAATAAGCATTGTTGATTTCTTGAAGTTTTTATTATTTTTTCCAACGATCTCTTCTGGACCAATTGATCGTTTTAGGAGATTTCAACAGGATTATCAAAAAAAGCTAACGGCTAGTGAATACCAGGAGTATTTTCAAATTGGCGTTCATAAAATTTTTATTGGTTTTCTCTATAAATATATAATTGGTTATTTAATTAACGTTCATATACTTGAAACACAGCTTGTTGTAGGGCATACTTTCGTCTCAAATCTAACGTATATGTATGCATATAGTCTGTACTTATTCTTTGATTTTGCAGGTTATAGTGCATTTGCAATCGGCGTTAGTTATTTAGTAGGTATTAAAACACCTGAAAACTTTAATATGCCATTCATTAGTCGAAATATAAAGGACTTTTGGAATCGCTGGCATATGAGCTTATCATTTTGGTTTCGTGACTATGTATATATGAGAATGGTATTCTTACTGACTAAGAAAAAAGTGATAAAAAATAGAAGAAATATATCATATATCAGTTACACTACTTTATTTTTACTAATGGGTGCATGGCACGGGATCCAAATAAATTACCTACTTTATGGTGTATACCAAGCCATATTGATGTGTAGTTTTGATTGGTTTGAACAATTCAATAAGAAAAAAAAGATTTGGAAAAATAATAAACTAACACATGTATTAGCGGTTATTATTACATTCCATTTTATTTGTTTCGGATTTTTAATATTTTCAGGACATCTAGTTAACTAAAGGAGAATGAGTATAATGGAAAATTTAAGAGCAGAAGTTTTAAAACTTTTAGCAGATTTATGTAATACAGATGAAGTGGTTGAAAATCCAGATATTCTGATTTTTGAAGAAGGATTATTAGATTCATTTGGTACAGTTAGCTTATTAGTTGAAATCGAAGAACAACTTGGTATCAACGTAACGATTTCTGACTTCGATCGTGAGGAGTGGGCAACACCAAATAAAATCATTTCGATTTTAGAGGCTAGAAAATGAAAAAAGTTCAAATTTTTGGGATGATAACAGCTATTTTCATTTTTTTACTAGCTTTGTATCTTCCAAATTCTTTTTACGAACTATTTATTACAAAAGAACGATTAAATAATACAGCAGCATCTTTAAATCCTGAAACATTTCAAGGGACTTTACTTCAAAGCAAAATGTTAAAAGACCCAAAATTTCTACCTATTTTCGGGTCTTCAGAACTTGCTAGAAGAGACCCCTTCCATCCTTCTAGATTTTTTATGGGAGAAAAAGATGAATTTACTCCCTATCTAATTGGTCGAGGGGGATCACAAAGTCTCGTTCATTTTCTTGATTTAGCATCTTTAGGTGATGGAATTAAAAATAGAAAAATTGTGTTTGTTTTATCTCCACAGTGGTTTATTCCACATGGGATTGATGATACTCATTTTTCACCTAATTATTCTGCGCTTCAAACTTATTCATTCGTTTTTAATAATACAATTGATATTTCAGTAAAGAGACAAATTGCAAAGAGACTTTTAACGCTGTCAATTATCAAAAAAGACTCTTTATTAGTAACTCAACTAAAATCATTTATTTCAAATAACAAAAAAATTAAATTCGAGGCTATGGCTGAAAAGCCGTTAGCTTACACATATTTTAAAATACTTGAAAAGAAAGATCTTTTTGATACCGTTATAATGGATCCAGATAAAAACTTCCGATTAAAAAAATCAAAATATGAAGATTTATCCTGGGATCGAGTAGCTCAAGTTGCCGATAAAATGGGCCAACGTGAATCAACTTCAAACCATTTCGGTATAATTAATAAATATTATAAAAAGCACATTCAAAACCGTCTTCTAGCATTAAAAAATTATAAACACGATAGTAACTATGGTGTATCGCCAGAATATGATGACCTTCAAATGGTATTAGCATTATTAAAAAAAGAGCACACAAAAGCGTTGTTTATCTCCGTTCCAGTAAATGGACCATGGTATGATTACGCTGGTTTCCCTAAAGAAGGTCGAGAAGTTTATTACAAAAAAGTAAAAAAACAAATTGAAGATTCTGGATTCCAAGTGGCTGATTTTTCTTCACATGAATACGATGAGTTTTTCCTAAAAGATACAATTCACTTAGGCTGGAAGGGCTGGGTATATGTAGATCAATCTTTAAATAAGTTTTATTCAGTAAATCATACACCCCCTTCTGCAAGTTTAAATCATAGATATCAATGACAAAAGCAGACTAATGTCTGCTTTTTTTTCATTGTGTTGAAATATAAAATAGTCAAACGGATATTAAGTGAATCTTATTACTATTTTTTTGTTATCTAATATTTATTTTAATGTTAATATGTTTAGCTGTTTTAAAATATCAACAAACTATAGTATTAATTATTCTTGAGAAATTAAAAATATTTTGAGCTAATTTTTAGAAAAACAATTTCAAATAATAGTTTAGTAAAATGTTCGATATTAATTGACCTATAAACTGATTAATAAATAACTGTTAGTTTATGCTAAGTAAAGGCTATTTGATTAAGTTTTTATTGTAGACTTCTTTGAGATAAACAAGTTGATTGGAACGAAAGGGGTGCTCGACTCCTATGGGATATGCAGGAAGGCTGAGACCCCGCAGGCGCGCCGAGGAGGCTAAAGAATCTCGCCCCATGGAAAGCGAGCATCCCGTAGTGGAAATCAATATCACTCTACTCCTTTTACGAAAATATGATAATTAATTGACAAGATTTTTTCTCAACAACGTGAAGCAGACTTGTGTCTACTTTTTTCATTGCTGACAGACATTAAATATAAATATATTCTTTAAACTACCAAATACTAAATTAAACAATAACTTGAAACTTCATTTATAATAAAAACGATAACATTCAATTATTAAACTGTTGAAAGAAGGTTTCTAATTTGGCACATATCTTAGTAGCGGGAAAAATCCCAGAAAAAGCCGAGCAATTATTAAAAGATCATCATGTCATTGTTTATGAAAATGAGCAATTAATTACAGAAGATGAATTGTGTGAACTGGTTGTTGGGGTAGATGCAATTTTAAGTTTACTATCCACTCCAATCACCAAAAGAGTAATTGATGCTGCTAAAAATGTAAAAATTATTGCTAATTACGGAGCAGGATTTAATAATATCGATGTAGATTATGCAACTAGTAAAGGCATTCATGTTACAAACACTCCACTTGTTTCTACAGACGCAACTGCTGAGTTAACTTTTGGAATCCTCCTAGCTGTATCCAGAAGAATAGTCGAAGGGGACGAACTTTGCCGCACAATAGGTTTTGAAGGGTGGGCTCCATTATTCTTTAGAGGAACCGAAGTATCAGGAAAAACTTTAGGTATTTTTGGTTTCGGTAATATCGGACAAGCTGTAGCTAAACGAGCTAGGGCTTTTAATATGAATATTATTTATCACCAACCAAGAAGATTAAGTAATGAACTTGAACAAGAATTAAATGCCACTTACGTATCAATGGATGAACTTTTACAGACTTCTGACTATATTACCCTTCATTCTCCTTACAAGCCCGATCTACACCATTTATTTGGAAAAGAAGAGTTTTATAAGATGAAAGATACTGCATTTTTTATCAATGCAGCTAGAGGTCCTTTAGCGAACGAACAGGAATTAGTAGACGCATTAAAGGATGGCGTAATTGCGGGTGCTGCTCTAGATGTATTTGAATTCGAACCAAAAATAACAGAAGTGCTAAAATCACTTACAAATGTTGTATTAACACCTCATATCGGTAATGCAACATATGAAACTCGTGATGCTATGTCAGAAATAGCAGCTAAAAATATTATTGAGGTTATGGCTGAACGACCACCAATCTCACCTGTAAATCAAATTCTTGTGAAGAGCTAAATATAGAAAAGGGATGGGCATAAGTTAGTTTAACTGACTTATGTCCGTCCCTTTTTTATTTATTTTATTTGCGATTCCTTGGGATTTAATTGCATTGCCAATTTTATATGCGATTTTCAGAATTTATTTTCAGTTAATAGTTTTTTAAAACTTTATTACCTATAGAAAAAAGAGGGTTCCCACAAAAATTCACTTGGGATACCCTCTCTCTTTTTATTATTGACTTACAGGTACTACAGCACCTTTATATTTTTTAATGATGAAATCTTGAATTTCTTTTGAGTGTAATACTTTTACAAGCTCTTTAATTTCTTTTTTATCTTTATCGCCTTTACGAACAGCAATAATGTTTACATATGGAGAGTCTTTACCCTCTAAAGCAATAGCATCCTTCATTGGGTTTAATCCAGCATCAATCGCGTAGTTTGTGTTAATTAGTACTGCATCGCCTTCATTGTTTTGATAAACTTTTGGAAGCATACCAGCGTCTACGTCAGCTTGGAATTTTAAGTGTTTTGGATTCTCAACAATGTCTTTAATTTGAGCAGTAGTTGGATCAATTCCAGCTTTAAGTTTAATTAATCCTTCGTGTTGTAATAAGCTTAACATACGACCATGGTCAGCTACTGAGCTACTCATGATAATTTTAGCTCCATTTGGAAGTTCATCTAAGCTCTTATATTTTTTAGAGTAAACTCCAATTGGCTCGATGTGGATTCCACCAGCGTTTTCAAATTTATAACCATTTTCTTTCATTTGAGACTCTAAATATGGAATGTGTTGGAAATAGTTTGCATCTAATTCTTTTGAAGCTAGTGCTTTATTTGGTAATACATAATCTTGGAATTTAACAATTTTTAAGTTAATTCCTTCTTTTTTAAGGATTGGTTTAGCTTGTTCTAAAATAACTGCGTGAGGTACATTTGATGCACCTACCACTAATTCTTTATTTTTATCTTCTCCACCTTTATTACATGCTGCTAAAGATAATGCTAAAACACCTGCTCCTAATAAACTTGCGATTTTTTTGAATTTCACTGTCAGTTCCTCCCTTATATGATTAAGCTCTTTTATCTATTTTCGTTGTTACTAAATCTCCAATAAACTGAAGAATAAATACAATTAATAAAATAATGACTGTCGCAACAAGAGTTACTTGGTTATTAGAACGTTGGTATCCTTCCATAAATGCTAGGTTACCAAGTCCACCTCCACCTACAACACCAGCCATTGCTGTATAACCAACAATTGCAATTGTAGTAACTGTTAAACCTGAAATAATTGCTGGTAAAGCTTCTGGTATTAATACTTTTACGATGATTGTAAAGGTACTAGCTCCCATTGCTCTTGCAGCTTCGATTACACCTTTATCAATTTCACGTAATCCGATTTCGACCATCCTTGCATAGAATGGTGCAGCACCAATAATTAATGCAGGTAATGCTGCTTTTGCTCCTAGCATTGAGCCAAGTATAAAGATCGTAAATGGAATTAATAAAATGATTAAAATGATAAACGGTATTGAACGAAAAATATTTACAAACGCTGCTAGGATTGTATTAAAAAATTTATTTTCAAGCAACTGGTCTTTACTAGTTAAAAATAAGAATAAACCTATTATTAGTCCAAAAATAAACGTTGCAACCGCAGCAATTACAACCATGAATAATGTTTCTTGAGTAGCTACAAGCATTGCATCCCAATCAACATTCGGAAAAAGTTGTGTCATCTTATGCTACCTCCACTTCAACTTGTTTTGATTCTAAATAAGCGATTGCTTCTTTGATGTTTTTTATGTCACCAACAAGTTGAATCTTCATTGTCCCATAAGAGCCTTCAGCAGTTTGAACAATTTTCCCTTGCAAAATGTTAATCTCAATATCAAAGTGCTTAACTACCTCAGAAATATGTGGCTGATCTGCTTGACCATTTTTAAATGTTAGCTTGTAAGTATTATCCTTCCCATCACCTTGAGAAATTACTTCACCTTCATCATTGCCTTTGATTTGCGTCACAAATTTCTTTGTAATTGCTTGTTTAGGACGAGTAAATACATCAACAACATGGCCTTCTTCTACTACATTTCCGTTTTCCATTACTGCTACTCGTTGACAAATCTTTTGAATAACATGCATTTCATGGGTAATCAGAATTATTGTAATACCAAGCTGTTTATTAATATTTGTCAGTAAAGCTAAGATTGAATCTGTTGTTTCAGGATCTAATGCAGAAGTCGCTTCATCACATAAAAGAACATCTGGGTTATTAGCAAGTGCTCTTGCAATTCCGACACGTTGCTTTTGACCTCCACTTAGTTCAGAAGGATAAGCATTTTCTCTACCTTCAAGTCCTACAAGTTTAATTAATTCTTTCGCACGATTAATGCTTTCCTTTTTTGAAACTTTAGCAATTTCAAGTGGGAAAAGTATATTTTCTAATACAGTTCTTGACCACAATAAATTAAAATGCTGAAAAATCATTCCTATTTTTTGTCTTGCTTTTCTTAACTGACTAGATGAGCATTTAGAGATCGATTGACCATTAATAATTACTTCACCTGATGTAGGGGACTCAAGTCCATTTAGCATACGTAATAACGTACTTTTCCCTGCGCCGCTATATCCGATCATGCCAAAAATTTCACCTGCTTCAATATTTAAAGAAACATTTTGTACTGCGGTAACTGTGCCCTTTTTACCTTTGTATATTTTACTTACATTATTTATTTGAATCATACACTTGATCTCCTTTCAAAACATTCTAACAACTTATCTTTCAATTTTTTGTAAGTAAGTACTTTTTTAGTCGCATAAAACAAAAAAACCTTTCAACTCACATGAGCAGAAAGGTTTAACATACAAAAAGTATTCCTTTCTCTCATCTCTCAAAGCATATGCTTTGCAGGAATTAGCACCATTTCAATGACGTTCATTGACGGTTGCTGGGTTTCACAGGGCACAGTCCCTCCACCTCTCTCGATAAGAGTTAATCTTACGATCTATTAAGTTGTTTAACGTAATTTCTTTAACGTAAGTCCAATTCTACAAACTTAGACAGTAGTTGTCAACAATTTTCTAAAAGTTTTTTTTCGTTTTCTACACTTGTATATTGAAAAATCGTTTCCATTAGTAGTAATAATCGATAGTTCCCTTCAAAAGAAGCATCATTCAGTTTTAATAAAAGTCCTAACCTTTGCGAACCTGAATTTAGATATTCCCATCCATCTTTTGAAAAATTAACTCTAAGTTGCGGAATCGAACGATCAATTACCTCGATAAAAGGAGCCTTTTTACTTAACTTTATAAATACTTTTTCATTTAGGCAGTTTAATTCTACAATCCTTTCTTCGATTGGCAAAATGATTTGTAAATATTCCTTTTTTATAAATAAGTTTCTTGCTTGTCCTATCCACTCCTTGATATCCATAATAAACACCTCTCCCGATTTCTTTAATCTTATTTTCTCATAGATAAGGGGTGTATTCTTTATATTTCGCTCGACATTTACCTTGATAAAAATCTATATTTTAATTTTATTTCTACAACATTCAACTCATTTCCCGAGAAATATGTCAAAGGTTAGGGACATTTATAAGGGATTTAGAAAATGAAATAGCTCTCGTATGATCACTTAAAAAGACAAATAAAAAGAGTGCATTTCGAATGCACTCTCTTTAATGTAATGACAAAATCCTAAAAACTTGATGATCAACTCATCGTTTAATATATAAATTATATTTTTTTAACAATTCATGTAAATAAGGTACAGATTGAAAAGCGTAAATTTTTTGTTTCATTTCCCCATTTTCAAAAATAAGTAAACAAGGTACACTTTCAACCTTCCAGTTTTGAGCTTCTTCCACTATTTCATTAATATTTACCTTACTGATAGGTAAATTTGGCAGAATCTCATTTACAACTTCTAGCATTTTAGAAGCTACTTGGCATGTACCACACATTGCGGTATAAATATAAATAACTGTCGTCTCTTTTGATTGAATTCTTTGCATTATTTCATTCTTTGTCCATTGCTGCATGATCATTATTCCTCTTTAATTTGTACGTAAATAATCTGTAAATACTAAAATATCCGCCCCTAATAATACACTAGCTAAATGTTGACTCGGAGCTGTTGCCACTTCTCGATAACTTCTATCAATGTACAGATGCTCTGCCTGTGGAAATTCTCTTTTTAACAGTCTTCTAAGCTTTTCACCGGCCTCATCTGCATCTACTAACACATAGATTTCTCTTAAATCTAACATTTCAGCAAGCTCATCTAGCTTTGAAGTACCAACTGTACCATTCGTACAGATAATATCTACAGGCTCCTTTATGATCGTCTGTATTTTTCTCTTATCAGTAGTACCTTCGACAATGATAACTTTTCTTTGATCTTCAATATTCACTGGGCATCACCTAATGTATAGGACTCAAAAACTTTTGACTAAAAATCTTTTGTATATAGTATATTCGATTTCCCCTTAGTTGTTTCCTTTTTTTCCCTAAATGAAAATGTCCCTTTAAATTATGTTTTATGTAAATAAGTTAAGCTTTATTACATTAATTATACACGCAAAATAAAAAAGCGCCCAATTTGGACGCTTAATGTTAGATAATTAATCTTGATTGATCATTTCTTCGTATTGACCAGCAGTCATTAACTCATCAAGTTGAGAAGCGTTTGTAGCTTCAACAACTACCATCCATGCTTTTTCGTATGGAGATTCGTTTACGAATTCAGGATTTTCATCTAGATCAGAGTTTACTTCAATTACTTTACCACTGATTGGAGCATATAGTTCAGATACTGTTTTTACAGACTCAACGCTACCGAATGGCTCATTTATAGTAAGTTCATCGCCTACTTCTGGTAGCTCAACAAATACGATATCTCCAAGCTCTGATTGAGCGAAATGAGTAATACCGATATAGTATTTATTACCTTCAACTTTTACCCACTCATGTTCTTCTGAATAACGTAGTTCATTTGGAATTGACATTGTGAAATCCTCCTCAGATTAATTACCTTAAATTATATAGTTATTTTATAACCAAGCCTTTTCAAATACCTCTTCATTAAAACCAACTGTCGCTTTATCTCCATTAAAAAGCAGAGGTCTTTTAATTAATTTACCATCCGAACTTAGTAGTTCTAATAGCTCGTCCTCAGTCTTTGTTGGAATAACATCCTTCAATCCAAGCTCACGATATTTAACGCCGCTTGTATTAAATAATTTATTTATAGAAATTCCACTTGCTTTATAAAGATCAGCAAGTAATTCCTTTGAAGGTGGATTTAATGTAATATCAATTGCTTCAACCGGAATATTATGTTCTTTAAGCCAAGAAGCGGCTTTTCGACAAGTTCCACATTTTGGATATGTATAAAAAATGATACTCATTTTAGCAACTCCTCCCAAATTCTATTTTATCACAGGGAATATGCGAGTTAAAATAGTTCCGTTCGAAAATTCTGTAATAAGTTAGTTCCAAAAATATTATAGCAATATTCATCATACTAAACCAGTAGAACATTCGTGTTTTTCGACAGATTTAAACAAAAACCTTAAATATTTTTAATATATCAAAGTAATTTACTATATCATTCGATGAACCTCTTAAATTTTACTCAACTTATACTAGTATGGCACAAGTCATGGCAAAATTATCCTTATCTATTTAAGAATCTAGAACTATTTATTCTTTAATGCAAACGATTGGAGTAAGGGTGCTACAGCGTCTTTAAAAAACGAATCCCAAATTGTTAAATAAAAAAAACTGCCAATCTACAGATCGGCAGTTTTTTTTATTTATACAGTATAACGCTCTTCTTCTAATACATTAGCAGCAATTTCACGTTTCTTCGCAATTACATTAATTGGCGTATGACGTGTAAACTTACGAAGTGCTGAAGTCATCATTCTTAATGTATCACCAGACTCAACAGCAACAAGTGTTTCCTTAGCATGAGCTTCGATTTCATTAAATGCTTCTTGACAGAATACTTGAGTATAAAGTAATTTTTGGTTTGATTTTACTAATCCTACTTTGTTAATTGCCTTTTCAGTACGCAGAACTGTCGATTCCATTGCGTAAATATTGCTTACGATATCTGCAATATTTACTAGAATCTCTTGTTCATTGCTTAATGCTTTACCAAATTTTTGAACTGCTAAACCAGCAATCATGATCGCAATTTTCTTCGCATTACGAACTAAATATTTCTCTTGCTCTAAAGGAGCATCTCCCACTTCTTCAGGCATTAACATCATTAACTCTTCTTGAATTTGTTGTGCTTGTTGAAGTAATGGAAGCTCTCCGCTCATTGCTTTTCGAAGGTAAGTACTTGGTACAATTAAACGATTAATTTCGTTTGTTCCTTCAAAAATTCGGTTAATACGAGAATCACGGTAAATACGCTCAATTTCATATTCAGCCATGAAGCCATATCCACCGTGGATTTGCACTCCTTCATCTGCAACATAGTCTAACACTTCAGAACAGAAGAATTTATTTAAAGAACATTCAATCGCATATTCTGCTACAGCTGCAGCTACTGCTTTTGGATCTTTTGCTTGCTCTTCAGTTAATTGACTAAAGCGATCTTCGAAAAGTCCTACAGTACGATATGCTGAACTTTCACTTGCATAAACTTTTGTAGCCATACTAGCTAATTTTTCTTGAATTAAACTAAATTTAGCAATTGGTGTTTTGAATTGTTGGCGTTGGTTAGCATACGTTGCAGATAATTCTAAAGCACGTTTTGATCCACCAACTGTACCTACAGCTAATTTATAACGACCAATATTTAAAATATTAAATGCAATAACATGACCTTTTCCAATTTCACCTAAAAGGTTTTCTACAGGAACTTTTACATCTTCTAAAATCAGTGTACGAGTTGAAGATGATTTAATACCCATTTTCTTTTCTTCTGGACCAGTCGAAACACCTTCATAATCTCTCTCAACGATAAATGCTGAGAAGTGCTCTCCATCAATTTTTGCATAAACAACAAATACATCTGCAAACGCAGAGTTTGTAATCCATTGTTTTTCACCGTTTAAAACGTAGTGAGTTCCTTCAGTATTTAATTTAGCAACCGTTTTTGCTCCTAATGCATCTGATCCTGAACCTGGCTCAGTTAATGCATAAGCTGCAAATTTCTCACCTGATGCTAAACCTGGTAAGTAACGTTGCTTTTGATCATGATTTCCAAACAATACGATTGGAAGTGTACCAATCCCTACGTGGGCTCCTTGAGAAAGTGAGAATCCACCACCACGAGAAATTTTTTCTGTAATTAATGCTGAGCTAATTTTATCTAGTGCGATTCCGCCATATTCTTCTGGCACATCTGCTGCTAATAATCCTAGCTCACCAGCTTGTTTTAATAATCTTACAGTGCGGTCAAATTCGTGTTGCTCTAAATATTCTAATTCAGGTAAAACTTCATTCACTACAAAATCTTCAGTTGTTTTTGCAATTAATTTATGCTCATCTGTAAAATCCTCTGGTGTAAAAACTTTATCAAAAGTCACTTCTGTTGTTAAAAAGCTTCCGCCTTTAAGTAAGTTACCGATTGTTTTTTCCATCAATAATTCCTCCTATTTTCTATTTACTTGTTTGAAGATATGATTCTAACAATCTATTTCCGTACATCTATTAAACTAATTCAAATACTCCGGCAGCACCCATTCCGCCACCAACGCACATCGTTACAATCCCGAACTGCTCTTTGCGTCGCTTCATCTCATGTAATAAAGATAAAGTTAGTTTAGTACCAGTACAGCCAAGTGGATGCCCTAATGCAATCGCCCCACCGTTTACATTTACACGTTCTTCATCGAGACCTAAGTGACGAATAATTTGAATTGATTGGGAAGCAAAGGCTTCATTTAATTCAAATATTCCAATGTCAGATAAGCTTAATCCTGCTAATTTAAGAGCTTTTGGAATTGCTTCAACTGGTCCAATTCCCATTACCTCAGGAGCTACTCCAGCGACTGCAAAAGAACGGAATTTTAATAATGGACTTAGTCCTTCAGCTTCCGCTTTTTCGCGATCCATTACTAAGACTGCTGCAGCCCCATCACTTGTTTGTGAAGAGTTTCCAGCCGTTACTGAACCTCTTACATTAAATGCTGGTCTTAATTTAGCTAATACTTCAGAAGATGTACCTTCACGAACACCCTCATCTTGAGAGAAAGTAAAATTCTTTTCTTCTAATTTATTGTTTGCGTTAACTGAACGTAGCGTTACATCTACTGGAACGATTTCGTCTACAAAACGCCCTTCTTTAATAGCTGCTGCTGCACGCATATGACTACGTACCGCAAAAGCATCTTGATCTTCTCTTGAAATACCATAACGATTGGCAACTTGTTCAGCTGTATGCCCCATACCCATATAATACTCAGGTGCATTTTCTACTAATCTACTATTTAAACGAGCAACATGCCCTCCCATTGGTAGTAAACTCATTGATTCTGCTCCGCCCGCAATAATCGCTTCAGAATGACCTAACATAATTCGTTCACTTGCATAAGCAATACTTTGTAAACCTGAAGAACAATAGCGGTTCACTGTAATTCCTGGAACTGAATGCGGTAATCCAGCTAGTGCCCCAATATTGCGCGCCATGTTGAATCCTTGCTCAGCTTCCGGGGATGAGCAACCAAAAATAATATCATCGATTGGACCATCGTAATTTCCTGCACGCTTTAATGTTTCTTTTACAACTAATGCCCCTAAATCATCTGGACGAACTGTTGCTAGTGATCCTTTTTTCGCTTTACCTACAGGTGTTCTCGCACCCGCTACAATAACAGCTTCTCTCATATTCTTCCCTCCATCTTTAGATTAATTACGTAACGGTTTTCCTTTTACAAGCATGTGTTGCATACGTGCTTGAGATTTCATTTCAGAAATTAAACTTAAAAATGCTTCACGTTCAATATTTAATAAATACTCTTCGTCTACTAACGTTCCGAATGGTACTTTTCCACCTGCAATTACATAAGCTAATTTCTTAGCAATTGTTAAATCATGTTCACTAATATAGCCAGAATAGTACATTGAGTTTGCACCAGCTAATAAAGTTGCATAACCAGACTCACCAACTACTGGTACTTTTTCACGAATTGGAGCGCTATAACCTGCTTCATATAACTCAAGTACACGTTGTTTTGCTTCATAAATTAAATGATCTGAATTAAATACTTTGCGATCTTCATGATTTAAGAAACCATTTTCAAATGCTTCTTGTGCAGAAGTCGATACTTTTGCCATTGCGACTGTTTCAAATACTCGATTTGCAAGACCTTGTAGATCAAACTCTACACCTTCTGGGAACTGTTTTAATTGTTTAATGTAAAGCTCTTTACTACCGCCCCCACCTGGGATTAAGCCTACTCCAACTTCTACTAAGCCCATATAAGTTTCAGAAGAGGCAACTACACTAGCAGCTGGTAAACAAATTTCAGCACCGCCACCTAGTGTCATACCATAAGGAGCTACAACTACCGGTTTATCTGAGTACTTAATTTTCATCATTGCTTGTTGGAATCCTTTAACTACCATTTCAATTTCAAAATAGTTATCATCTTGTGCTTCCATTAAAATCATTGCTAAATTAGCACCAACACAGAAGTTTTTAGCTTGGTTGCCAATAACTAAACCTTTAAAATTTTTTGAAACTTCATCAACTGCGAAATTAATCATTTGCGTAATATCCATACCAATTGCATTGCTCTTTGTATGGAATTCTAAACATGCAACTCCATCTCCAAGGTCAATTAAACTCGCACCTGAATTTTGTTTAATCATTCGACCTTGTTCTTTTAAAACATTTAATTTAACTTCTTTATCATTTCTTACTAACTCTTCAAATTGACCATTATGATAGAAGCTTGTAACTCCATTGTCTTGCTTATAAAATGTTTCATTACCACGATCGATCATATTTTTAACCCAATTCGGTACAGTTAAGCCTTCGCTTTCCATTCGTACGACCGATTTAGATACACCAATTGCATCCCAAATTTCAAATGGTCCTAAATCCCAGCCAAATCCCCACTTCATTGCTTGGTCAATTCCGACGATGTTATCAGAAATTTCACCAGACAATTCAGCTGAATAAACTAATACCGGACTAATAATGCTCCATAAGAAGTTACCTGCACGATCATCAGCGTATACAAGCGCTTTCAACTTATTCGCTAAGCCTTTAACTTGTTTGATGCTTTCAGTTGAAGCCGTTTTCAAGCTTTTTCTTTCTCCATATTCAAATGTGCTTGGATCTAATTCTAAGATTTCTTTACCTTGCTTTAAGAAGAATCCTTGCCCAGACTTACTTCCAAGCCAATTACGATTAGCCATTTCCTTCATAAATTCTGGAACTTTAAATACTTCTTTCTCTTCACCTTCTACAAGCTCATAAACATTGTTTGCAACATGGATAAATGTATCTAATCCAACTACGTCCAATGTACGGAATGTAGCACTAGAAGGGCGCCCAATCATTGGCCCAGTAATTGAATCAACTTCTCCAACACTGTATCCGCCTTTTAGCATTTCTTGTACAGTTACAAGTAATCCATATGTTCCGATACGGTTTCCAATAAAGTTTGGAGTATCTTTTGCTAATACAACGCCTTTACCTAAAACGTCTTCTCCAAAACTTTTCATAAATGTAAGTACTTCTTCAGATGTATGTTTAGTAGGAATAACTTCTAATAATTTTAAATAACGTGGTGGGTTAAAAAAGTGAGTGCCTAAGAAATGTTTCTTGAAGTCATCTGAACAGTCTTCAGACATTGCTTCAATTGAAATACCTGATGTATTTGAGCTCACGATTGAGCCTGGTTTGCGGTATGCATCAACACTAGCTAATACTTGTTTTTTGATTGCTAAATTTTCAACAACTACTTCAATAATCCAGTCAACTTCGCTTAAACGACTCATGTCATCTTCAAAGTTACCTGCTTGAATTAACGTTAAGTTTTTCTTAGATGCAAGAGGAGCTGGCTTTTGTTTCAATAATTTCTGAATAGCCGTTTGACTAAATCGATTACGAAATTCTTTGGAGTCAGTAGAAAGACCTTTTGCAGCATCTTCCTCAGATAGTTCTCTTGGGACAATATCAAGTAATAATGTTGGAATACCTATGTTTGCCAAGTGTGCAGCGATACCAGATCCCATCACACCAGAGCCGAGTACAGCGGCTTTTTTAATTTTTTGGATCATATGCATTTCTCCTCCTCATATCTTGAATGAATACTCATTCACTTTCTGGATAAAACAATCCATTATCAATGAGCCCTCTTCTTCCACTATATGATAAATTCTTATTTTTCGCAATAAACAAAAAGTTCAAATTAATAAATTTTATTTATGATCTAAATTCCTCCCTCTGCTTTTTTTATCACACTCCATTTTTTACTAATAAGTTTATTTAAATAGGTTAGTCTAAGAAATGGAGGTGATAAGATATGAAACGTGAAAGAAATCCATCAAAGGGTGGAGTTAGTGCAGCAAGTGTTCAGGGTAATGCAAGTCATGGAGATCAAAGAGAAGAAAAAGGTAGACAAAGTAACAATCAGCAGTACGGTAAAAAAAATATGGGTCAGTAAGCTTTTTTCGCTCAAACTTAATAATAAAGCTAGGATCTTGCTGATTTAAACAATTATATGAATAATGTTGTTTTACTAATAACTTACTTATCACAAAAAAATCCTGTATAAAGAGAAAAAGGCTGACTAAAAAGGATCCTCACTCAATCCTTTTTAGTTAGCCTTTAATTTTAGAATTATTTACTGAACATACCTTTTAATACGAACGCCACGTTAGCAGGACGTTCTGCAAGACGACGCATAAAGTATCCGTACCAGTCAGTACCATAAGGAACATAAACTCGCATATTATAGCCTTCTTTAACAAGCTCTAATTGACGCTCTGTACGAATTCCGTATAACATTTGGAACTCAAATTGATCGTTTGGAATATTATGTTCTTTTACTAATTGTTTTGTGTACTCAATCATTGCTTCATCATGTGATGCGATTGCAGTAAAGTTACCGTTTAATAAGTGCATTTTAATGATTTTTTTGAAGTTTTCATCCACATCTTTTTTCTCTGGGAATGCTACTTCAGCAGGCTCTTTATAAGCACCTTTTACTAAACGTAAATTTGGTTTTAAGCTGTTTAAATCTGTAATATCGTTTTCAGTTCTGTATAAATAAGCTTGGATAACTGTTCCGATATTATCGTACTCAGATCTTAATTGCTTAAAGATACGGATTGTTTTTTCACAACGAGTGAAATCTTCCATATCAATTGTAACGAATACACCATTCTTTTTAGCTGCCTCTAAAATACGACGCATATTTGATAAAACTAGCTCGTCAGAAATATCAAGACCCATAGAAGTCATTTTTAGAGAACATTGTGAATTTAAATTTTCTTTTCCAATCGCTTCAATTGCTTCGATACAGTGATCAGCCATTTCATTTGCTTCTTCAACCGTGTCAACGAATTCCCCAAGATAATCAATTGTTACTTTTAAATTCTTTTTATTTAAGTCCTGAATAACTTTTGTAGCTAAATCGATTGTTTCGCCTGCAACAAAACGTCCTGCACCAAATCTTAGGCCATATTTTTTAGCCATTTTAGTTAAAAACTTATTTTTAGACATAAATAAAAAAGCATTCTTCATAACTTGTTCCATTACTCTACCCCCAAAATTAAACTTTACTTTTCTCTCTATATAGTACTAATGTATCATCTATTGAAATTTGTTAAAACAATTATTTAATAATTTGTCGAATTTTGTTTATTGAAAAATGTATGCCCTTACTTAATATTATATTATCATAATTTATATATGTCGTCATCTTTGAAAATTATGGATAAAGATTATTGCTTATTTTTGTTAGCCATAGCTTCTCTATGCTGGTCATTTAACGTTTTAATCTCTTTTATTAAATTAACAACTTCTTCTTTAGCTTGAGGATATGTATCATTCCAATGTTTTACTAATGTCGGCATTGATTTTGATATGTATGTATACATAACCCACTTTTCCACTTTTGCTTGTTTTTCCTCTGACCAATCTCCTAATAACAATTCCGTATATTTTTTTAGTAACGCATCAAATTTTGCTTCAAACTCATTTTCCAATTGAAATCACCTCTCCATTTTATTATTAAGTTTTCAAAATCCAATTTGAATCTTTCCTTTTTTTACCTAAACCTGTTTACTATGAAATTATATTATATCTTCAACCAGTAGTAAGATGATTATTAAAAAATGTAAAGTAAAATTAATAAATAGTATCTAACTTATTCAATTTCATAATTTGTTCATAATTTCACAAACTCGTAATCGTATTTTGTTTGTATACTATGAATGTGTTAATCAAAGAACGCATAGGGAGTGAAACCATTTGGAACGAGATAGTATCCAATATTGTATTGACTTAGCTCTTAAAAAAAAGAAAATACTAGACCAAAGCTTAGTTAAATATTTAACACGCGCTGCTTTAGCTTCTATTTATATAAGCTTTATTCTCATTGTTTGTTTAAAATTAGCAGAATTATTTAGATTACAAAGTTCACCATTTACATCTATAGCTTATCCATTCGTTTTCGCTACAGCATTAGTTATGATTATCTATGGTGGTGGAGAGTTATTTACTAGTAATACGATGTACTTTACGTTTTCAACTTTAGCTAAAAAAACTTCAAAACTAGATTTAGTAAAAAACTGGATCGCATGTTATTCAGGCAATATTCTTGGAGCATTTATTTTTGCAATTATTTACTTTTTAACAGGTTTAGCAAAAGATTTTCCTGCCAATCATTTTCTAACTGGTGTAGTCGACCATAAAATTCACGCTTCATTTTTCCACTTATTTTTTAAAGGTGTTTTATGTAACTGGCTTGTCTGTCTTGCTTGTTTTTTACCAACTAGATTTAAAGATGATTTAGCAAAAATGTTACTGATTTTTTTATTAGTATTTGCGTTCTTCTTCTCTGGTTATGAACACAGTATCGCAAATATCGCAGTCTTTACATTATCCTATATTATGCCGCATGATGTAGCCTTTACGTTTGGTGATGTATTGCATAATTTAATTCCAGTTACAATTGGAAACATTATTGGTGGTTCAGTTGGTGTCGGAATGGCATATTACTTCTTAAATAATGAACGAAAATTAGAAGTAAAAGAATTAAAACGCGTTTCGTAAACCTAATTTACCTGTCCTCTTTTTTTGGAGGACAGGTTTTTTCGTGCAAATCTAATTTTATTATGGTAATAATGATTTTATAATGAAAATTTTTCCTTTTTTGGTGGTGTAAAATTTGAAATACAATAATTTTGTTCGGTTGATCATGTTCATTTCATTACTATGTTTCCTTATATTATCATATGGCTTCGTGAAAGGTGCTTATACTGTTTTAAATCCTCAAAAAAGCAAACTAATTGTGAATAATAATACACAGAAAAATAATCAAAATGACAGTGTTCACAAAAACAATAAACTGAAGATTGTTGCATTAGGAGACTCACTTACGCGTGGTGTCGGTGATGATGAGGGAACAGGTTATGTAGGAAGAATAAAAACCATTCTTCAAAAAGAGTATAAACAACCAACAACAATCACGAATTTAGCTGTTAGTGGCGCAAAAACATCAGATTTACTTAACGATATAAAGAAAAAAAATATCCAAGAAACGATTGGCTCTGCGGACATAATCGTTCTTTCCATTGGAAGTAATGATTTATTTCCTGGCGCTAATCAATTAAACGAACAATTTTTAAAGACATATCGTCCAGATGAAAAAACGTTCAAAAATAATCTACAATCAATTTTTAAATTAATACGTCAAAAAAATCCTACAGCATCTATTTATGCATTTGGTTATTATAATCCATTTCATAATGTTCAAGGTTTAGATGCATCGTCAAGCTTTGTATCGAGATGGGATAATCTACTCGAATTAGCGGTACTTCAAACTAATAATGCATACGTCATTCCTACATTCGATTTATTTTTTAATGAAGAAAAGAAATATTTGTACACTGACCATTTTCATCCAAACAAAGACGGTTATATTGAAATGGCAAATCGCTTAACTAGTAAAATAGGAAGTCAGCTTCGAGGTGAGTCGAATGAATAAAGTTCTTAAATTAGATGGTGTTACAAAAAGCATTAAAGGAAAAGTACTAGTCGATAAAATTTCATTTGAAGTGTATGAAGGTGAAGTGTTTGGCTTTCTAGGTCCAAATGGAGCTGGAAAAACAACAACGATTCGAATGCTAGTCGGATTAATCAAACCAACAAAAGGAACGATTGAAATCGCTGGTTATCCAGTTAAAACGCATTTCAAAGAAGCGATGCGACAAATTGGATGTATTGTAGAGAATCCAGAATTATACGGATATTTAACCGGATGGGAAAATCTAAATCAATTTGCGAGAATGTTAGGAATTAAAGATGATAAAAAAATAAGCGAAGTTGTAAATTTAGTAAAGTTAACTGAGCGGATTCATGAAAAGGTAAAAACATATTCACTCGGAATGAAACAAAGATTGGGGATTGCTCAAGCATTACTTGGAGGCCCAAAACTTCTTATTTTGGATGAACCAACTAATGGATTAGATCCTGCCGGTATTCGTGAATTACGTGAATTTATTCATATGCTTGTAAAAGAGCAAAATATAAGTGTATTTATTTCAAGTCATTTATTAAGTGAAATCGAAATGATTTGTGATCGAGTAGGAATTATAAATAAAGGCAAAATGGTTAGAGTTTCAACAGTTAAAGAATTAGTAAAGGAAGCGGCTGAAAGAGTTGAATGGCGAGTTTCTCCATTACAAAAAGCGCTAGATTTATTAAAAAAGGATTCTACGATTCAAGATATCGTAGTAAAGGATGAACTTATACTTTGCCGAATGTCGCCTCTCAAAATTAATGAGGTCATTCAACATTTCGTAGCAGAAAATATACAAGTGAATGGCGTTAAAACAATGTCTGAAACATTGGAAGATTTATTCATGGAAATGACTGGAGGCGAAGTTCGTGGCTGAACTAATTAGACTCGTCTTTAACGAAATTGAAAAAATGGTAAGGAAACGAAGAATACTTGTTATCTTTTTCATTTTAGCAGTGCTAATCCCTATTTTTGTTTATGCTCAACTACAGCAAACTGAAGAAACAGTTAAAAGACTTGGTACTGATAATTGGAAAGTAGCACTTCAACAAAAAATAGTCGACCAACAAAATAGATTAAACTCATCAGGAATACCTGAAGAATGGAAAAGTTGGTTAAAGGTTCAAATTGATCAAGAGCAATATTATTTGGATAACGATATAAATCCTACTACGCCTGGTGCTCCTACATTTATACGAAAATTAATTGAACAAAGTATTGGGTGGCTACTTCTACCTTTATTGGTCATGGTCATTACAATTGATATTATTTCTGGTGAGCGAAGCGACGGTACGATAAAAATACTACTAACCCGCCCCATCAAAAGATGGAAGGTTTTACTTAGTAAATACATATCAATTTGTTTATTAATCTCTTTTCTTCTCGTTCTATATGGTGTATTAGCATATGTCGTTTCAGGATTTGTTTTCAGCTTTAAAGGCTGGACAGTACCTGTGTTAACAGGATTTGTCATCAAAAATAACCAGCTAATAACTGATTCCGTTCAACTGATTCCCCAATGGCAATACATCATAATGGCATTTGGACTTGCTTGGTTTGTCTGTATTATAATTGGAACACTTTCATTTATGGTATCGGTATTAGTTCGAACTACACCCGCTGCAATGGGCATTATGCTAGCCGCTTTAATAACAGGAAGCGTCCTAAGTGGACTAGCTACATCATGGTCAGGAGCAAAATACTTCTTTAGTGTAAACCTTGGCCTAACTGACTACTTGGCCGGTCAACTCCCTTCCATTGAGGGACTGAACATGCACTTCTCTTTAATGAATTTATCCATATGGGGAGTATTAGCTTTACTAATCTCATTCATTGTATTTATTAATCAAGATATGAATTAAATAAAACGGGGATCGAAAAAGTTTAAATTCTTTTCCGATCCCCTTTTCCTGTTTTATATACCTTAATCCTTTCCTGCTCTACCTGACCTTAATGGCTCAACATGAATGTGTGTATATTGAATTCCATGTTGTTCGCTTAATATCATTTCGATTTGGTCTGTGATGCCGTGACTTTTACTCACATCTATTCCACCGTCTACTTCTATGACTACATCTGCGATTGTTGTATTTCCGTACATTCTTGCTCTTAGATCTACAACTTTATGTACACCTGGTACTTTATCAACTGTTTCTGTAAAAAGATTCATTTCTTCTGGATCGAATCCATCCGTTAATAGGAGGGTTGCGTCATAAAAGATCTCCCATGCCGTTTTGCAAATAATGACACCTACTAAAATGGCTGCGATTGGATCGATAATAGGAAAACCAATCGAAGCACCTAAAACACCAATCGTCGTTCCGAAGCTAACTAATGCATCGGAAAAATTATCTTTCGCTGATGCCTCAAGCCCTTTACTCTTCGTTCTCTTAGCAACTTTATTATTATAAAAGTAAATGCCAAACATAAAGATTCCAGAAGCAAATGCCACTACAGCTGCTAGTCTATTCGGAGTTTCATATTCTCCTACGAAAAGTGATCGTATATTTTCAATAATAACCTGTAAACCAACTGACATCATAATAAAAGACGCAATTAAAGTAGCTATTTGCTCTGCTCTTGAATGTCCATAAGGATGGTCTAAATCTCTCGGTTTTCGTGCGATTCTTATTCCGATAAATACAGCCAAAGTCGCACCAATATCAGTTACATTATTAAGTCCATCAGCTAAAAGAGCACTAGAATCTGTATAAAAACTAACAAGTACTTTTACAGTCGCAAGAACTAAGTAGGAAATAACACTTAAAAAAGCAGCAAAGTCTAATTGCTTTTGAAGATTTTTCTCCATGAACTCACCCCGCTCTACTAAAAAATCATATGGGCTTATCATACCCATAATGCAATTTTTCCATTTTAAGTAAAAAAAAACAGATCCGAATAATCGAATCTGTTTTTATCATCCCTCTATTATTAAAGTGGCTTTGGATTATAGCTTGATCCCGTTAAATCTGTTAAGTCACAAACCGTTTGCCATAATTCAGGATAAAATTCAAATCGTACAGCACGTTCTAATGCTTCTGCTGGTACTCCTTTTAAGCTCTTTGTATTCATACCAATCATGCGTCGAACAAGTTGAATATGCTGTCTGCGGAATGATTGGAATCTTTCATCGAAGCAAGTTAATTCTTGCATTAATTGGAATAACTCAAAGTTTTTAGCTGCATCTTGATGTAATTGAACAGGTGTAAGTAAATTTTCATCTAATAAATCTTTAAAAGGCTGCCAAAGTGTTGGACCTAATTTTAAGATTTCATTAAATCCAGGAGAATCTTGACCGCTACCTCTTCCTAAAGCTAAACGAATAATATGATAGTCACTTGGACTTACTAGTTTTACCATATCAAATACTGCTGGTAAATGTACTAGGTGATTATTAATGCGTTGTAAGTGATGTGTTGCTTTCGTAACCTCTTTTGCACGCATGTGTTTATCTGCAAAATGAATAGATTGGATGATTAATTTAAAATGTAACTCAGCAATTTGGTGAACCGTTTGAAACGTTAATTCATCCGGACAAAATAATTCTTCGTCAGGTTTTTGTAAACTTAATAATTCTTCTGTTCGAATATACTTTTCGTAATCTGTCAGTTTTTTTTGCTCTTGTGTCATTTCTAAATCCCCCTAAACTAATTTACGTAAAACTGCTCGTACTGGACTACCATCTGCGTCTGTTAATGGTAGCGGTAATGCAATAAGCTCATACTCACCAGGAGTTACATTTCTTAAATCAATCGATTCAAGAATATGAATACCCGCATGATGAAGAGCATGATGTGCTTCTAGTTCTTTACTATCAAGTGGGTCTACTGAAGGTACATCTACTCCAACTAATTTAACGCCTTTTTCATGTAAAAACTCTGCTGCATCCTTTTCAATATGTGGAATTCTCTCTGGGAAAACGCTATCATTTTTCCATGAATTTGTTTTAATTAATAAACGTTCTACACCATCGAAATGAAAAGATTCTAAATCCGACTTTTTAATGCTATCTACTTCAATCAACTCGATTACTTTTGCAATCCCTACATATAAATTAGGATCTAAATCTATGACTCTCTTACCATTTTCATCAAAATGAAATGGTGCATCAATATGCGTTCCTGTGTGAGTACTGAAAGTTAACCTCCCAACATTAACAGAGCCACTTTCTTCTTTTGTCCAACTCAATTGGAATGAAAAATTTGTATCACCTGGCCATACAGGCATACCATCTTCAAGTCTTCTTGATATATCAATTAAAGTCATTGGCATACAACTCCTAAGCGATGATTTCTCGTTCATTCTTAAACTGTTCATATTGTTTCTCAACCATGATTTTCTTTAAGATTTGTACACTATTCCATACATCCACATAAGAAGTATAAAATGCGATTGGTGCTAATCTGATTACGTTTGGTGCTCTAAAGTCTGGAACAATCCCATTTAACTTTAATGCTTTACAAATCCTTGCAGCATCATCGTGTTCAAGACAAACATGTCCACCTCGATCTGAATCATCAAGTGGATTACCAATTGTAAAACCAAAGTCACTTAATTCTTCATTGATTAAGCTCATTAGGTAAGCTGTACTGTGTAAAGACTTTTCTCGAATTTTTTCAATTGTAGCTTCTTTATACATTTCAAGTGAGCCAACAAGCGGTGCCATGCTTAAAATATGCGGGGTACCAATTTGATAAGCACTAACTGTATCAGACGGAACAAATTCATGCTTCATATCGAACTGCTTTTCTTTATTTGAACCGAACCAACCAGCTAGTCCAGGCATAGTCCCAAAATGTTTTTCGTGAACAAATAGGCTTCCCACTCCACCTGGTCCACTATTTAAATATTTATAATTACACCAATAAGCAAAATCGACGTCCCATTCATGGAACTGATGAGGGATTGCACCAACAGAATGGCATCCATCAAAGCCAATTACTATTCCTCGCTCATGTGCAGCTTTTGTTAATCTTTCTATATCTAATAATTGACCGCTTCGGTATAAAACAGTCGGAAGAATAATTAAGGCAATTTCATCAGTCATTGCTTCAATAATATCTTCTTCTCTAATTGTTCGACAATCACGGCTTTTTACTTGAATTAAATGAGTTTCTGGATCAAAGCCCTTTAATCTTAATTGACTTTGAATTGCATAAATATCAGACGGGAAGTTTAATTCATCTGCTAATATTTTCGTTTTCTGACCTGTTGGATGATAGAAAGAGGCAATTAATTGATGAAGATTTGTAGTTGTTGAACCAGTTACAATCACTTCATTCTCGTTTGCCCCAACTAATGGTGCACTTAA
This sequence comes from Gottfriedia sp. NPDC058432, assembly GCF_042721555.1. NCBI lineage: Bacteria > Bacillati > Bacillota > Bacilli > Caryophanales > Bacillaceae > Gottfriedia > Gottfriedia sp. NPDC058432. The sequence continues at coordinate 311,129 of NZ_JBHXLC010000002.1, read as the reverse complement.
TGCTCCCAATTTTTCTGCAAAATAATACCATGGATGATCGCCCTGCATCCATCCATCAATTGCAAGTGTCTTCCATGAATCTAATAAATCTAGTAAACTTTGTTCTGCTCTTTTTGAAAGAAGCCCTAGAGAATTTCCATCTAAATAGATTGTATTGGGTTGTAAGTAGAACTCACTACGATAATTTGATAATGAATCTTTTCGATCTAGAAATTCTGCAAATTCTTTTGTTGGTTGAAACATCCCCTTGTTTTACCCCCTTGCAAGAAATAACCTACTATATTAAAGGTATTGCGATTAATAATATATGTCAATATTTTCTGAATATAATATTAAATAAAAAAAGTGCCAACAAATCCAAAATATCCCTATCTTAGATTTTGACACAATTTATTCTTCGATTTAATTGCTTTTCCTTACAAATGTAGGTCCCGTTTCTTAAACGAAACATATGTGACAATAGTTAATATTACAATTAATCCGATTGAAATAGTTGTATAAATCCCATCAAATCCTCGACCATACATAATATCTTTCGCCTCAAAGTACTTAAAAGGTGTAAGATATTTTAACCCTTCAATCCGATTATTCAAATCAATTGCAATTGATAAAATAAATGTGATTAATAGAATACCAGTTGCATAAGAGGCAGCCTTTTTGGAATTTTTACAAACTGCAGCTATAGCCGAACCAATTACTAAAAATAATAGCTGTAAAATAAACATCCCGACCATTACCACTGCTATATCACCATTTACATTCTCACCTTTACTATACTTTCCTACTATTAGTACACTTGATATCCATGTAATACCGTTAAAAATAAGAATGTTTACTAGAGCACTCATTAATTTAGAAGTTATGATCTTAATTCTAGAAATAGGTTTTACAAATAAAAACTCAGCTGTTTTATCTCGCTCTTCTTTAGCAATTATATTAGCGCCCAGCATTGCCGCGTGAATCGTTGCCATTAAATATAAATATAAAACTAAGATGCCAAAATATCCGCTTGCCTTAGATAAATCTAGTGCTCCTGAGCCCATGATCGCTTGAAGGGATTTCGGCATTTGATTAAAAAGGTCAGTTATTTGGCCATTAGAAGCTGTAGCTTTATATTTCGCCATTCCACTACCTACTAAAAAAACAATTCCGATACACCAAAAAATAATCGATTTACGATATGTCTTCATTTCTCTAAAAAATATGTTCATTTCCACCCTCCCTTTCCTTTAACTTATACTGCATGAACATCCTTCTTCTTATAAATCACATAGCTTGCAATTATTGAAACAATAATAATTCCGATCGACAAAGTTAAAAATTGTGATTCAAATTTCGAATGAGCAATTATATATTTCGGTTCAAAATATTTAAAAGGTGATAGAAAACGTTTGGCATTGCTTTCATCTGTAGCCACTACCATTCCAACTACAAAAAATCCGAAAACAATCGCAAGTGAAATTGATAGCACTGCTTTGATTTTTGGAAATACAACTGAAATTAAAATGCCAATTCCAAAAAAGAGTATCTGCGTAATAAACAACGAAACAGATAGTAATATAATTGACTTACTACTATAATCCGCTGTTTTTACGTACTCAGCCATTATAATAGTTGCTACTAGAAAGAATACATTTGTAATCGCTAATGAAACAATACCTGCAAAAATCTTTGAAGTCATAACTTTTGTTCTAGTAACTGGTTTTGTTAGAAGAAAATCGGCTGTTTTTTCACGTACTTCTTTTGAAATAATTGAAGTACCTAAAATCATCGCTTGAATCGCTCCACAAAGAGAAATATAGATAAATACATACGAGTAAAATCCTAATATGTTACCAAAGCTTTCAATCTCAAGTCCCAGTGCTTTTCTTACTCCTGCCGGATAACCCTCTAGCACTTTTGAAAACTCTGCATAGTCCTTTGCAATAGCTGGGAATAAAGATAAGAAAAAAACGACGATTGCTATTAAAGAAGCCGTCCAAATGAAGGTGGATTTCCGATAAGCTTTTAATTCGTGTAAAAAAATATTCATTGCTTATTAGGCCTCCTTTTCATAATAATGTAAGAAAATTTCCTCCAGGTCAGGCTCTTCAATCCATAAATTTTCAATTTCGATTTCCGCTATTTTTTTCAAAACTTTATTTATATTGCCTTTAAAAATAAAGCTAATCGTTTTACCTTTGATTTCAATATTATTTACCCCTGGCATATTGAAGAAATTTGGATCTACTTCGTTTTGAATATCTATTTTAAATCGTTTGTAATTGTTTTCTTGTAACGTGCTTATTTTTTCTACTGTAACAATCTTACCTTCTTTAATAATTGCAACTCGATCACATAAACGTTGAACTTCACTTAAAATGTGTGATGAAAATAAAATCGTTGCTCCTTTTTTATTTTCCTCCTCTAATAAGTCAAAAAATCTTTGCTGCATTAAAGGATCAAGACCACTTGTCGGTTCATCCAATATAATTAACTTCGGTTCATGAAGTAATCCTTGGACAATCCCTACCTTCTTTTTATTACCTAAAGATAAATCATCAATCTTCTTCGTTAAATCGAGGTCCATAACTTCAGCTAATTCTTTTATTCTTTTCGTGCAATCTTTTTTATAAAAACTAGCTGAGTATTTTAACAAATCCATTACTTTCATATTGTCATAATAAAAAACTTCAGATGGCAAATAACCGATTTCTTTTTTTATTTCTGGAGCAAACTGTACACAGTCCTTTCCAAATATTTTAGCACTACCAGTCGTAGGATAAATTAGCGAAAGTAATGTTCGAATTGTAGTTGATTTACCTGCACCATTTGGACCAATGAATCCGAATATTTCTCCCTCTTCTATATTGAAACTTATATCTGTAATTCCTCTAGAATTGCCATAGGTCTTCGTTAAATTATTAATTTCAATCGCGTACATAAATGAACCTCCCGCTTTGTTTTGAAATATTTCTTTGTGATTATTACAAAACTAGTATATACCTCAATCATAAAAAAGAGAATATGTTTTGAAATAATTTTAATAAAATATTTCAAAACATGATATACTATTATATAGATAATGACGGAGGTATCAATATTGGACGGATATAAAAAACGAACTCTGCAGAAAATGGAGAGCATTGAAAAAAGTACAACTAAATTATTGTCATTACCTTTAAATGATATAAAAATAGCAGATATTGCAAAGTTAGCGAATGTATCACAAGTATCAATTTACAATTATTATGGTAGTAAAGAAGCCCTACTAAAAGCTACAATTATTCGATTAATGGATCATCAATACGAAGAAACAAAACAAATGATTTCAAGTGATATTCCTTTTAATGAAAAAATTAAGGAATTATTTATTCGTAAGAAAAACGCTCTGGATATAATTAATCTTGAAATGTTTACAGCATTAATGAAAAAAGACTCAGAACTTCAAGAATTAGTATTAGATTTTACAATGAACAAATCATTCAAAATGCTGATCTCACTAATCGATGAAGGACGTTCACTAGGTTTAGTTCGAAATGAGGTTCAAAACCAAACATTATTAATCTATATCCAAGTCTTGAGCCAAGCTTTTTTAAATATGGACCAAACAACTTCACAATATATCCAACAAAAAGAAGTAGTAGATGAAATTATGAATATATTCTTATATGGATTACTGAAACAAGAGGACTAAAATAGAATAATCGGCAGAATAGTTATAAAAAAAGGCATCTTTACTTGGGGAAAGATGCCTTCACGCTGTTGAAAAACAACCTTGTCAATTAACTTACCAAATTTTCGTAAAGGAGTAGAGAGATGTTGATTTCCACTACAGGATGCTCGCTTTCCATGTGGCGAGATTCTTTAGCCTCCTCGGCGAGCCTGCGGGGTCTCAGCCTTCCCGCTTATCCCATAGGAGTCGAGCACCCCTTTCGTTCCAATCAACTTATTCATCAAAAAGAATTCTGCAATAAATCCTAATCAAATAGCCTTTACTTATAATATCCTAACAGTTGTTTATTGATCAGTTTGTAGGTCAATTGATATCGAATTAATTAATAAACTAATCAATAAAAATTAGCTCATAATATTTTTTACTTCTGAAAAAACCATTACTGGTGTTATTTGAATCATAAAATTGATCATACATAATAAAATTTAAAACCATTAATAGCTAGATCATCCAAAAAATGAAAATTTCATCATTAATAAATGTTCATTTAATGTCCGTTTTCTCTATTGATCGTTTTATATTTCAACACCTAAAAGGCATCTTTACTTTTTGGAATATTCTTCTAGTCAAACTTATCCCTAGTTTTGTATTATCTTACCCTTTTTGTTCATAGAATGAATTACTATATTTATTTTAAACTCTTGGAGGAGTATATGCGCAAAACGATTCTATGGCTTAAAGAAAATTGCGATGAAATTAAACGTGGCTTAATTGGTGGATTTACCATTTTCAGTCTAGCTGTTATTTTTTTCACAACTGCTTCCTCAGTAGAATACAACCAAAACGCATGTCTTAAATGGGAGTATAACAAATCTGCACAATTCAACGTTTGCTCAATTTACAAAACATCTAGTACTAATACCATTCCATACGAATCAATGCTGAAGGAGAAATAGAATAGAGTAAAAGGATAAGGCGCTTTACCTTATCCTTTTTTCTATTGTCCAGCAACGTCCCTCTTCTTAAAGATTTCGCCAGCAGTGACAAGAAATATTAAAATATAAATGATCAATACTGCTATAGAAAATTCAATTCTCATGCCGTTTTCTATATTGATCCCCTTTGTATAAACTGTTAAATCAGTGTGCATAAATGGTAAGAACTTAGACCAGCTTTTCTCTCTTAATAATGTTCCTATCCCATCGGAAGTTGCTAATAGGATTATACTTATTAATAAAGAAATACTACTTGTCCTTAAAACTGTTGATAAGAAATAAGCAACAGCAACAAAGAACAAGTATGGTAGTAGATTAATTAAATAATCGTTTAGTAAACTTGGTAAAATACCTTGCTCTACTACATGATTGTTTACATATTGTAATACTGGTTGTGCACTAAAATTTAAACCGTTTAACGCGCTACCTATAATAAATGAGTAAATAATGATTGCAAAAGAAAAGATGAAATATAATATTACCAAACTGATAAATTTTGCATAATAAATCATTCGTCTTGTTGATGGTTTAACGAGCAAGAAATTTATTGTTTTCCACTGATGTTCTTTTGACATCATATTACTTGCAAAATAAATCAGAAGGATTCCAATAATGTTCGTTACGACTGCACCTTTTTTCATAAAGTCCAACACAGTGTGTTGTTGAATTGGTGAAATATTATGTGCAAGACGATACTTATTGATCTCATATGTCTCTTTTTGCTCTTTTGCAAATGCGGGCAAGTCGGAAGAGTTTTGCCCTGCTAATACTTCTTCTATCTTTTTATTTTCTATTTTTAATTCTGTTCTCCAGTTTTCAGCTTTTGCTGCTCCGCTTTCCTTTTCTACATAATCCCATCTTCCAAGGACAATAATTGGGATAAATAGTAAAATTAGCGTGATGATAAATGATTTTTGAACGAATATTTTACGTAATTCGTTCTCTATTAATCGTATAAAATTACTCAATGACATTTCCTCCTGTCAATTGAATGAACAGATCTTCTAACCTTTCTTTTTTGCGCGTTACATAATAAATCTCTATTCCTGCCAGTACCAACTCTTTCATTAATGAAGGAATATCTTCCTCATCAATTTCAAAAATAATTGTTTGATCATTAATAACGTCAAATTTGTACTTATTATCTCCGTTTGTAAAACTACTTTCAAAAACTTTCGTGCTTTTTACAACTACTTCTATAAATAACTTCTCACCACTTTTATCATTCAGTTCAATTGATTCAACAAATTGACCATTTTGAATAATGATTGAACGATCACAAATCAATTCTATTTCAGATAATAGATGACTAGATAGTAGGATTGCTGTTTGTTCGACCTCAGCAATCCGTTTTAAATAATCACGGATTTCTCTTACTCCAGCCGGGTCCAATCCATTAGTTGGCTCATCTAAAATTAAAATTGAAGGATTATGTAATAACGCTTGGGCAATTCCTAATCTTTGCTTCATCCCTAATGAATACGTTGAAAACTTTTTATGTATAGCATGCGAAAGTCCAAGTAAATCAATAACCTCAAGAACTCTCTCCTTCGAGACACCTTCTAACATTCGAGCAAAATACATTAAATTTTTATACCCACTATAAAAAGGATAAAATGCAGGAGTTTCAATCATTGCTCCGATATGTTTGATTGATTCTTTAAAGTTTTCCTTAATCGAATTGCCTTGGATATAAATCTCACCACTCGTGATACTCATAAGTCCAACAATCATTCGCATTGTCGTCGTTTTTCCTGAACCATTTGGCCCAAGTAAACCTAAAACTTCCCCTTTATATAACTCGAAACTAATATCTTTAATAATCTTTTGATTGCTAATCGTCTTATTTACACTTTTTAGCTCAAGAACAATATCTCGATTCATCTTGAGGCCTCCTATTTCTGCAATAATAACTTACTAACTATAAAGTTTTCCCCTTCCTTTTCTCAATAATTAATGCTATTCTCATGGAAGGAATTGAAAGGAGAATATCATGAAAAGAATACCATATTACTTAGTATTTGGCTCATTTATCCCATATTTATTAATCTTTGCTTTACCTTTTTTACCTGTTTCTGGGAGCTTAAAAGCTGGTCTGATTGCTCTATTAGTTATTCTTGGAGAAGGAATGTTTTGGATTGGTGGAGTATTTGTAGGTAAAGATGTTATGACGAACTATCGTAAAAAATTGAGTCCGGCAAAATGGTTTAAAAATAGAAGAAAACAAGAAAATTGATGAATAAAGGGATGCTCTCATAAGTAGCCCTTTTTTTTTATGCAAAATGTTAGTTGTGGACAGAATGAGGACAGAATGTGAAATTTGTTGATAAAGTTGTTAACAATGTTTATAAAGTAATGATTTTTATTTCATAAAGTCATTAGAGTCAAATTAAGATTGATTTTGTCTGTTGATAACTAGTGAATTCAGACTAAAAAGTACAAACTTATATCGAACATTGTTGATAACTTATGAAAATTGTTAATCTAATGTGTGAAGCAATAGAACTAGGAATCTCTCTAAATCTGCAAAATTTAATTAAACTTCACAATAAAAAAACCCACAAATTTGTGGGTAGTACCAAAAACAATTATTTACCTTCTAGTTGCTTCCATTTATTTTGCATTACAGGTGGTTCATAGTTATGCATTAGTTTTAGTAGGTCGTCTGCATTTTCTGCAACAACAAATAATGAAAGTGTATTTTCGTTCATAAATCCTTCTTTTACAGCATGTTTAAGCAAATCTAACACAGGGCTAAAGAAGTTATCAACATTTAATAAACCAATTGGCTTATTGTGGATTCCAATTTGTGCCCAACAAATAATCTCAAATAATTCATCGAAAGTACCAATTCCGCCCGGCAGTGCAATAAACCCATCGGACATCTCGTTCATTAAAGCTTTTCGCTCATGCATTGATTCTGTCTCAATGAATTGCGTTAGCCCTTTATGGGCAACCTCTCCACGAAATAATCCACCAGGCATAATGCCAATGACATTTCCACCTTGTTTTAACACTTCATTTGCAATTTCTGCCATAATTCCTAGTCTTGATCCACCATAAATTAAATCTATATTATTACTAGCAAATAAGGCACCTAGTTTTTTTGCTTGAAGACTAAATGACTCTCTATTCCCAAGATTTGAACCAGCATAAACACAAATTTTCTTCATAAAATGTCACTTCCTTCGATGTATTTTACTTTATTTTAACATATCTTTCGATTAGGATTGTAAAGATAAAGTTAACTAATTTATTTAGGAGTTGAAAAAATGAATTTAGGTACTATTGGAACAAGCTGGATTACAGAAAGTTTTATCGAAGCTTCAAAGGATAGTAAATTGCTTAATTTAACAGCGATTTATTCTAGAAATGAAGAAACTGCAAGGGCATTTGCTACAAAGCACAACGCTCCTAAGTATTTTACGAATATTGAAGAATTAGCGACAAGCCCTGATATCGACGTAGTATACATAGCATCGCCGAACTCATTACACTATGAACAAACCATTTTATTATTAAAAAATAATAAACATGTCATTTGTGAAAAACCAATTTTCTCAACAATTAATGAGTTAGATCATGCCTTTAAAGTTGCAGAAGAAAATGGAGTTTATTTATTTGAAGCAATTCGTAACTTCCACTCACCTAACTTTACAGCTTTAAAAAAAGGTCTAGAAAAAGTTGGCCAAATTAGAAGTGCTAATCTGCATTATCTACAATATTCTTCTAAATATGATGCATTCCTTAGAGGTGAGAATCCAAATGTTTTCTCTCCAGAATTTTCTGGTGGGGCATTAGTAGATTTAGGTGTTTATCCAATTTACGTAGTAATTGGTTTATTTGGAAAACCAGCCTCAGTAAATTATACTCCTGTTAAATTGCGTACCGGTATTGATGGTAGTGGTACATTAGTGTTAAATTATGAAAACTTCACCTGTAGCATCCAATGCTCTAAAGTCTCTCAATCATATATTGAAAGTGAAATTACTGGTGAAATCGGAACTTTAGTTATTGATAAGCCATCTCCAATTTCAAAAATTACTTTGATTAACCATAAATCAAAGCACCGTGAGTCTTTGGAAGTTAGCCAAGTCCCGAATGATATGCTATATGAAATCCAAAATATTACTAGCATAATAAAAGAATCAAATCAAACAGAATATGAAAACTTAAAAGAGCTTAGCAAGCTAGTTTTAACAGTAACTGAAACTGCAAGAAAGCAAGGCGGAATTGTATTTGGAGTTGAAAATAAAGAAAACTAGCCGATTGGCGAGCCTTAGGTGAAGACAGAGGCGTAGTTGCACTTATACTTAATTCCTAAAATTGGCAACTAACGTCGAGTTTTCTTCTGCGCTTCCAATTTATACTTTCTAGAGAAATTAATAAAAATACCAGTTATCCGATTAGGTGGATACTGGTATTTTTCTTTATAGCTTAATTAAGCGTTAGGATTCTCTTCTGATAATCCTAAAAGTAAACTTTGGATATCAATAAAATAGGCGAAATAACCCATTTGAGGAATAGATGTTTTTGGAACTACTATTTTATGTAAGAGCTGATTAAAAAGATTAATCAGCTTTATTGTTTTTTAATATACAACAACCCATCCTACTCCTGGCACAAAGTACCATCTTCTACCACCAAGGATATAATACCCTCCAGACCAATAACCTCCTGGTCCAGGAAACCCATGTCCCGGCCCATATCCTGGTCCGTGCCCATGCCCTGGTCCATATCCTGGCACATGGCCGTGTCCATATCCTGGTCCATATCCTGGCACATGGCCGTGTCCTTGACCTGGCCCATATCCTGGCATTTGACCATGTCCTGGCACTTGACCATGTCCTGGCACTTGACCGTGTCCTGGCATTTGACCGTGTCCTGGCATTTGACCGTGCCCTTGACCTGGTCCGTATCCCGGTCCCTGTCCTTGGCCTTGACCTTGGCCTGGTTGAGAATAACCCGGTCCAGGATCTCGGCTATAAAGTTCATCAAATATCATGCACTCACCACCTAAATAGAATCATATCCCTATAGCATATTAATTCTGATGGTGGCACGAGCAAGTACTAAGACATTTAACTAACTAATTTATTTAATTGATGTTTTTGCCTATAAGTTTCTATAAATCCTATATTAGATCTTTTAATTTAATATTCAATACATTCTTCAAGTTCTTTATATAAAGCGGTACATTTCATTTCTAATTCTTCAAGTGCTCGATGATAATTCTGTAAAATGTTTAGATCATTTTCATGTAACATTTGTTTATTGATTTCACTGATTGCTTCTTCCAAAGAATAGATTTCATTTTCAATGTCTTCGATCGTTCGCATTTTTGTTTTTATTTTTATCGGTTTAGAATACGAATTTGTTTTGATTACTTTTTCTTTTTCTCGATTATTTCGATTGATTGTCATTTTTTCTTTCGCAATTTGGTATTCATCAATAAATTCGAAAAGCTCTCCATTGTCTAGCCAATAAATTTTTGAAAATAGCTTGTTAATGAAATAACGGTCATGCGAGACAGAAAGAATCGTTCCTTTAAATTTTTCAAGAGCGTCTTCTAGTACTTCTCTAGATTCAATATCTAAATGGTTAGTAGGCTCATCTACGATCAATAAATTAATATCTTGATACATAAGTTGAGCTAATCTTAATCTCATTCTCTCTCCACCACTAAGTTGACTTACTTTACGATAGACCATATAGCCGTAAAATAAAAAGCCAGCCAATATATTACGTGCTTCACCTTCTGTAACATGTACTTCCTCTCTAAATTCCTGAAGTACTGTGTGATCCAAATGAACAGGTTCGTAATGTTGTGACAAATAACCGATCTTTATGTTACTGCCTAGTTTAATTTTTCCTTCCTCGATTGATGACTGACCTAAAATCATCTTCAACAAAGTTGATTTACCCGTCCCGTTATCTCCTACAATTACTGCTCTTTCGCCATAATATAATGAAAAGTTAAGCTGATTAAATAAAACTTTGTCTGCAAATGATTTTGAAAGATTCTCGGCAACAATTACATCTTTTCCACTGCGACCAGATTCCTCTAATTGAAATGCCATTTTCTTTTTTTGTAATATCGGGCGTTTTAATCTCTCAATTCGTTCTAGCGCTTTTTCCATACTTCTAGCTCTTCTATGCAAACCTGCATTCGGTGGGTTTGCTTGATTAGCCCATTCTCTTAAACGTTTAATCGTTTCTTTCATTTTTTGTATTTTCTTTTGCTGCTCTTCATAAGCCTGGAATTCTTTTAGTAATCTTTCTTCTTTTTGAATAACATATTGTGAATAATTCGTATGGTAGACGTTAATTTCTCCATCTTCTAATTCTAAAATATGATTGACAACTTCATCTAAAAAATAACGATCATGCGAGATGACAATAATCGTTCCTTCGTACTCCTTTAAGTATGAACCTAACCACTCAATAGCAGATAAATCTAGGTGATTTGTTGGTTCATCAAGTAATAGTAAATCAGGTTGTTGTAAAAGCACGATTCCTAATCCAATTTTTGTTTTTTCTCCACCACTTAAAGAAGCAAATTGTTTAGTAAGTAAATCGGTAATCCCTAAACCATTAGCAATTTTCGCAAGTGAAGCCTCCATCTCGTAACCACCGTTATTACTAAACTTCTCTTGTAATGTTCCATAACTTACTAGCAATTGTTCTAAAGTACGTTCATCTACCGTATTAGACATTTTTATTTCTAATTGCTTCATTTCATTTTCTATTTTTCGTAATTCTTCAAAAACCGTTAATAATACATCCCTACTAGTCATCTCATCTGGAAAAACAGGAATTTGAGCTAAGTAACCTGTTTTTAATCCTTTTTTAAAATGAATTGAACCAGTGTCAGGTGCTTCTATGCCCGTTAAAAGTTTAAAAATACTAGTTTTACCGCTTCCATTTGCTCCAACTAAACCTACACGGCTACCTTGATGTATTTGAAATGATAATTCTGTAAAAAGTGAATTTCCACCAAACATTTTTGAAATTTTTTCTATACTACATGCAATCATGATAAATTCTCCTTCTATTTTCCGTACCAATCCATAGAAAAAAGCCATAGACTAATGAACCCATCCATGGCTTAAATAATGATTTTAAATAGAAGTGTGTAATCACACGATTATTTTATCAATTAAAGTCGTAGGAAAGAGTACGTTTTCGTTTTATTTGAGTTGTTAAATTGTTAAAAATGGACAGACGTATCCCGTTAACAGCTAAAAACGCAAATTTTGCACGACAATAATATAAGAATTCTATCATTTGTGCGCAAACCATTTGAAAACGTAACATCTTTTCTACACCTCCCTTTCGAACTTAAATTTATTTAAATTATAAAATATTTTAACTTTTAGCACAATAATTATTCTATTTGGTTATACTTAAAACTGTGAGTTATTGTTCGCAATTCATATATAAATATTCATTAGACCTAAAGAAAGAGGAGAAAAAAATGAAAAAAATTTTACCTCATATTTACGTTGAAAACTGTAAAGAAGAACTGGAGTACTACAAACAAATCTTTGGTGGGGAAATTAAAAACACACAAACCGGCGATGGTATGGAAATGTTTAAAGGGCACGAAGGAAAATATATACATGCAGAATTACATATCAATGAAAACTGTGTAATTTATTTTGCAGATGCATTTAGACAATTAACAAAAGGTGACAATGTTTGGACAACACTAGACATGAGTTCTGAAGGTGAAATTAATTCGATTTATGAAAAGTTATCAAAAGACGGAGAAATTCATATGGAGCTTCAAGACACATTTTGGAATGCTAGATTTGCTGTAGTAAAAGATAAGAACGGATTTACTTGGGAGTTAAATTATTCTAAGTAAATGTAACCCAAAAAATAAAAGCGAAGAACTTAAATTCTTCGCTTTTCTTATTTCTTAAATCTGAGTTAAAATAATTGGTTCACCTTTTGTTACAACAATTGTATGTTCGCATTGGGCAACTAAACTCTTATCTGGCGTTACAAAAGTCCAGCCATCTCCTGACTCGATAATGTGGTCTGCATTTGCAGAGATAAACGGCTCAACTGCTAATACAAGACCGTCCTTTAATAAGGCTTTATCCATTGGATCGAAATAACTTAAAATATGTTGTGGGCTTTCGTGAAGGCTTTTTCCAATTCCGTGGCCTGTTAGATTTTCAATGACATTTAAACCATTTTTACTTGCTTCATTATATACTGCTCTTCCAATTTGGTTTTGTTTTGAACCTGCTTTTGTTTTTTTCATTGCAGCCCAAAATGCATCTTCTGCAACTTTACAAAGCTTCTCTTTTAATAAATCACCTTTCCCAACTACGAAAGAGATTCCAGTGTCTGCGTAGTATCCATCTAATGCTGCTGACACGTCGACATTAACTAAATCACCATCTTGAAGTACTCTGTCTCCTGGAATTCCATGGGCTACTTCTTCATTAACACTAATACAAGTTGTGCCAGGAAAATCATACTCTTTTTGTGGGGCTGAAGTTGCACCATGCTCCTCTAAAACTTGTCTACCGATTTCATCTAATTCTTTAGTTGTCATTCCAACAACAGCTCTTGCTTTCATTTCCTCTCTCGCTAACGCAACGATACGACCGATCTTTCTTAAAGCTTCTAATTCTTGTTCATTATTGATAATCATTTTATTGCTCCTGATTCTATTTAATAATTTGACTTTCTTATATTATGCCATAATATTACTATGTTATAGTCTTTTAAGCACTTATACAAGACAAAAAAGGGCAGGATTAAATGCGGGGGTTTAGGAGACGAGTACGATTTTAAGAGACTAAAGCATTTAGTAATCCCCATAATCTCTATAAAAATTAACTAACATACTTACCCTTGAAATGTATAAGGAACAGATGATTCTAATAATTTTTCGATTCCCGACTTATGATAGGGCATTAATTGATTTGCCGTTTGGAGATCTATCCATTTAATTTGTAGGATTTCCTCTTCTTGTGAAATGACTAGATTTCCACCTATTATTTTTGCACTAAATGTAATTAAAATTGCATGATGCCCTCTTTCAGGAAAAAAAGCTTCGTTAATTGCGACTATATTTCCTACTTCCACTTCTAATCCAGTTTCCTCATACGCCTCTCGTACTGCTGCTTGTTTTAGCGTTTCATTTTCTTCGACAGCACCGCCAGGTAAGGTCCAAACTTCATTTTCATTTTGTACCATTAAAACACTTTTATTTAAATCATCATAAATAAGCGTATAAACTACATTAACCTTTTTCATTTTGCCACCTCTACTAGATCCTTAATATGATTCGTATCATTTAGAAAACGGATCAATCTACCTCTTTCATTAATCTCTAATAAGTGAATACCTGTATCTCCAGTAAAAAATCCAAAGTCTGTATGAATCGGCATTTTTAAAAATGAATGGATTAAATTATGTATAACACCACCGTGAGCTACAATTGCAATTCGATTAAAATTAGTTGAACTTGCTAAAATTCTCGAAAAAATCATTTCCATTCTCATTCGAAATTCGATTGCAGACTCCCCATTTTCTACTCTTTCATGAGGATGCTCAGGCATAGGGATCTTTTTTGCTTCTTCAAATGATACTCCTGCTAGAACACCATTATTATGTTCCATTAAATAGTCTTCAAATTTTATTTCGCATCCTGTATTTTCTGAAAGTATTGTTGCAGTTTCTATCGCTCTTTTTAGAGTGCTCGACCAGATTAATTCTGGTGCAAATTCATTTTTTACTCTTTCAGCCATTTTTTGAACTTGTTTAATCCCTAAATCAGTTAAAGAAAAATCTGCTCTACCTTCATGTACATTTAATAGATCTGCCTCAGATTGACCATGACGAATTAATAAAATTTCCATAATATCCATCCTCTTTTAATAAACACTTTTTTGAGACAAGGAATGTCATTATAACATTAATATTCAAACTTTTCAGTAAACAAATGAAATGTGTTCTAAAATATTAAAATTTATCTAAAAAGGAGGCGAAACTATGGTAGGGAAAATTGTATGCTTTATTTTATTAATTCCTATATACGCTATTTTGTTATGGTCCTTTTTTGATACAAGGGAAAGTATATTATGGGGTAGACGTTGGATGTATAAAGAAGAACCCGAACTTTCTGATGGATATATTCTTTACACAAAAGTAGTGATTGGTATTTTCACGGTGATTGTTACAATAATGGCTCTTGATTTCTTTTTTTAAATTAAAAAATAAGCGTTCTTTTTATAAAAAAACGCTTCATGTTTTGAATTAAATAAAAGACTGAACAATCTTACCTTTTCCACCATTTACTTCTACTTCAGCAAATGCTCCGTTAATCAAAGTAATTTGAGGTGGTACATGCCCGCAATCAATATCATAAATAATTGGGATAGCTAATTCTTCATTTAACTCATTATATACATCTTCTATTGTATAGTTATCGACAGTTTGATTTGCCGCACTACGTCCAAATAATATCCCTGAGCAATTTTCAAACCATCCGGCTAATTTCATCTGCACTAAGGATCTTCTTAAATCTGTTGTATTCATTTCACAATTCTCAAAATACCAGATAATTAGTTCTTCTCCAATGTATTTACCTCTAAATAAACGCACATCACCATAAGGTGTTCCGACAAGATGTCTAATCACATCAATACACCCACCAAGCAATCTTCCTTGAATTTTCTCATCTTTTTTCGAAGTAGTTTTCCAATTTGTTTTTTCGGATAAATGAAATACATATGGAGTTGGATTTTCATGCTGCCATTTTCCTTGGAACAATTCTGATGAAGTTTGAGTGATGGAGCCACCGGATTTAGTTGCTAATACCTTCTGCCACATAGCCGTTGTCTCGTCGGAGTATTCTCCTCTTAAATCGATTAAATTCGTACCGTGTGCACTAGCAATGCCTGTTATTAAAGTAAATGCTAATAAAATAATACTCGTATCAGAATATCCTAAAATCCATTTATCTTTATAGCTTTCAAATGTTAATTGATTAAGAATCTCGATTGCAAGCTCTCCACCCCACGGCGGAAAAATTAAATCTATTTTCTCATCATCCATCATTACATTTAATTCATTTGCACGTTTGTTAGCATTCGCTGATTTTGCTTTGTCCTGTGTCCAAACAACATCTCCACATTCCACTTTAAATCCGTCTTCTTCCATGCGGTGAATCGATTGCTTCAACAATTCGTGGAACTGCTCTTTTAAGCCAGATGATGGTGCGGTCACTCCGATCGTTGCACCACTTTTAAAAACTGGATACTTAATCATTTTATCACCCATTTTCTTTTAATTGATTCTAATTGAATGCGAAAGGATATACAACCAAAATTTCTAAATCCTGGATTTTTCATAATTCCTACCCGTTTTTCATTCTATTTTCATAAAACTTGTTTACATTTTATTTAAATCCAGTAAGGAGGATTATGAAATGGAAATGATTGAACAAAAGCAAATAAATAAGACAACAAGTGCACCAATACAAAATATATTTAAAAAGGTCCCAGAAGTAACAATCTTTTTCTGGCTTACTAAATTAGTAACGACTGGTATGGGCGAAGTTTTTTCCGATTATATCGTAAAAACTTTAACGCCAGTAATAGGTGTTGCAGTAGCTTTAATCGTCCTAATTCTGTCTTTGTACTTACAATTTAAAGTCCGTAAATATGTACCTAGTATTTATTGGTTAGTTGTTGTAATGATTAGTGTATTTGGTACAGTAGCTGCAGACGTGGTACACGTTGGTCTTGGCGTTCCATACGTAATATCAACCGTGTTTTTTGCCGTCTCGTTGGCAATTATTTTTATGATTTGGTATAAGATGGAGAAAACTCTTTCGATCCACAGTATATACACACGACGCCGTGAGATTTTATATTGGTCGGTTGTTATGGGAACTTTCGCTTTAGGAACTGCTGCTGGCGATATGACGGCATCAACAATGCATTTAGGTTATTTTACATCAGGTCTACTGTTCGCAGTGTTATTAGCAATACCAGTAATTGGTAGAAAATTCTTCAAGCTAAATGAAATTTTCTCATTTTGGTTTGCTTACATTATGACTAGACCTGTTGGAGCGTCATTTTCTGACTGGAGTTCTGTATCTCAAAAGCACGGTGGACTTGGATTCGGTGGTGGGCCAGTAAGCCTAGTATTATCGATTATCATCATTATCCTAGTTGGATATCTTTCTTTTTCAAAGAAAGATGTACAAAATGAGGATGATTTCGCCCAATCTACAATCGCTTAATAACATATTAAAGAAAAGAGCTGATGTTGAAATTTTGTCATCAGCTCTTTTCGAATTTTATTTTTATATTAAATTGTGTATCGCAATCAACACTAATATTATTCCACTAATAATGGAACTAAACTGTCCAAGTGACCATCCACCAATTTTTACATTGGCAACTTTTTTTCCTAAAAGAACTCCTAACCAAATGGCCAAAAAGCTAAAAATACTAGCAGCTATAGATATTGCAAATGGTGAAAGTCCGATTAAACCAACACCTAAGCCATTCGTAAGTGCATTCATTGAAACAGCAGTCCCGAGTATGATTGCTTCAAAACTACTTATGTCTCCTGAATGGTCAACATCGGCTTTTTCCGGTGAACTTAAATAATTTGTAACGATATTTGAAACTGGTTCGTCATCTTCATTTACTATAGTCTTTTTATCTTTTCTCGGAAAAGTAAGTAGAACAATTCTAAGTCCAATCACCAGTAAAAAAAATGCACCGATTACATTAGACAGTGTTCCTGGGAACACTTTTGATAAATATTTTCCTGCAACAATACCTGCTTCACTAAAAATAAACGCTATGATTGAAATAATTAAATTCGCTAATAAACCAACCTTTATACCTCGAATTCCATATGTTATTCCTACTCCAAAATTATCAATACTAGATGAAAAGGCCAGAAATAAAACAGTGATCCAAATTGAATAATGCATAGTTTATGCTCCTTACTTCATCTTTTTCCGACAAAAGTCATTTGCCTAGCTTTTTATAACCTATGCAGAATTTATGATTAGTCAACTTGTTCAAAGTTTAAAAATTTACTAATAAAAAAATTAAGAGTGTTAAGACTTTTTAATGAACCTTATACAAAAGCTGTTAAACAAAAAGAGGTAAATGAGCTTTTACTCATTTACCTCTTTTTTTCTATATACCGATTTAGATGTTAATATACTTAGTTCATATAATAAAATTAATGGAATCGAGACTGAAATATGTGAAATAAAGTCTGGTGGTGAAATACAACACGCCACGATTACTAAGATAAAATATGCATATTTTCTCACTTTCTGTAAGTAACTAGGCTTTACAATGCCGATCTTTGTTAAGAACATAATTACGACTGGCATATCAAAAAATGCAGCAAATGGAACGACTAGATTAAATAGAAAAGAGAAATACTTATCAACTGTGTAGTTTTGTTCAAGCATACCTTGTCCCATTATAGTTAGGAATCTAAGGATATTAGGAAAAACAAAATAATAACCAATAACTAATCCAAAAACAAACAGAAAAAATAACGCGGGTATATAAAATCCTATCCCTTTTTGTTCAGAAGGATGTAAACCCGGTTTAACAAATAACCAAGTTTGCCAAGTTGCAACCGGGATCGTAAAAACGGCCGCAAAAACGGCAGATATCGAAAAATATACCCATAATATGTCCCCAGGGCTTAGTACGACTAGTTTATATGTTAAATCCCTTGTTAAGAATTTATAAATTGGTTCAACATAAACGAGTCCAATTATAAATAGAACAATAAAAGTAACTGCTGTAATGATTATTCTTTTACGCAGTTCCTCAAGATGATCGACTACTTCCATTTCTTTATTCATATGAATTCTCCGCTTTGTCATTTACTAGAATAATTGTAATAAATACTTTTTGATCCCACTATTGATTATTTCAAACAAATACAATTAGTTCAAATTAAAATTTTTTAATAATAATCATGTTATAAAAATAGATGAACGAATGACTGTAAATAAGTTAGCTAGAAAAATTAGCTATACAAAAAATCACTAATAAAAAAATAAGTGTAATGTATTTATTTTCACTTATTTTTTTATTAGTGATATTAACCCAAAGTCACAAGTTAACTATCCTTACCTAAAGGAACGACTAGTGGTGTATTAGCTATTGGATCTTCTATTATTATGCACTTTAAACCGAAGACTTCTTCGACTAGTTTTGCAGTGATAATCTCCCGAGGATCTCCTTGTGCAATAACTTGGCCATCTTTCATAGCGATAATATTATCTGCATATCTCGCAGCATGATTCAAATCATGTAAAACAGCAACTAATGTATTCCCTTGTTGATTAAGATCTTTAAATAACTCTAACAACTCAATTTGATGAGCAATATCAAGGTAAGTTGTTGGTTCATCAAGAAGGAGCATTGGTGTTTGTTGGGCAAGTACCATCGCGACCCAAACTCTTTGTCTTTGTCCACCAGAAAGTTCATCAACGTATCGATGTGACAAATCACTCGTATTTGTAAGCTCCATCGCAGACATCACTGCTGCTTCATCTTCATCAGTCCATTGTCTTATAAGACTCTGATATGGGTATCGGCCATGTGCGACCAAATTCGCTACCGTTATACCGTCTGGAGCAGTTGAAGATTGTGGTAACAAACCTAGTTTACGAGCTACTTCCTTTGACTTATAAGATGTAATCGCTTTTCCATCTAGTAAAATTTGCCCTTCAGATGGCTTTAACAAATTTGAAAGTGTTCGGAGTAAGGTTGATTTCCCACATCCATTTGGACCAACAATTACTGTAAATGATCCGTCTGGAATTTGTACTGAAAGGTTTCTGGATATTACCCGATTATCGTATTTGATTGTAATGTTTTCTGTCCAAAGCCTAGACTCTGTTTGAATCGTCTTTTGGCTTTGAATTTCTGCCGCTGTTAACTTCATAATTCATTTTCAACTTCTTTCAATCAGAATATCGTAATACATGAAACCCCTTTTGCGAGAATGTTCCTACTAAACCTTGTACATTTTTATTTCGTTTAAGCTGCTGATCGTGCTTGACGAAATAATAGCCAAACTAAGTATATTCCACCTAATGATAAAGTTACTACACCTACCGGAAAAATTGTTCCTGGAATTACTCTTTGCGCAAGAACATCCGCTCCTAGTAAAAGAAACGCTCCCATCATCGCTGCTGGTAAAATACTCTCTTCTGATTTGGTGATACGTTTAGCTATTTGTGGTGCAACAAGCGCTACAAAACTAACTGGCCCTACTACCGCTGTTGGAGCAGCCGTCAATGCAACTGCAATAAGAATCAGTAAGATTTGGGATCGTTCAATTGGAACACCATGAGATTTTGCAGCATCCATGCCGAACTCCATTTCGCGCAATGGTCTGTTCATAATCCCAGCACATATAATGAGAATAATGACAGCAATTGCTGGAGGGACTACTTGTTTCCAATCTATTCCATTCATTGATCCAACTCCCCAAGCCGCTGCAGTTAACGCAACCTCTGCATCACTTTTAATAAGCAGCATCGAATTGATGCTTCCTAAAATCGCCGAAACTGCTATGCCGACGATAATTAGGCGAAAGTTCTGCGTTCCTTTTCGAAAAGCAAGCAAATAAATAAGGAGAGCCGTTGTGAATCCGCCAATCAAAGCCCCACCGGCTATACTAATATAGGAAGTCGACTTAGCGACAAGTAGCACTATAAGTGCTCCAGTATAAGAGCCTGAGGTAAAACCAATGATATCAGGAGACCCTAATGGGTTCCGAGTAATTGATTGAAAAATCATGCCACTTATTGCTAAACCTGCTCCAAAAACAATCGCTGCCACCACCCGTGGTAAACGCCATTCGACTACGACAGTTCTCGTCATCCCTGTCGCTTGGCCAATTAAAGCAGAAAAAACTTCGTGAACACTCAATTTCAGTGTACCTACCATTAATGCAAACATTGCAATTGCAATCGTGGCTATAAGAAGGATTGCCGTAACAATCATGCTCCTCACATCAATTCGCGCCTTTACAGGCCATTTCAGTTGTAGATAGTGCCTACCATAATTAATGGGGCGCATAATATTCACTCCTTCTTACATTCAAACCTATGCCACAAATCATTTTCATTTTATAATCCACTCGCTTTACGTCTACGAACAAGAATCAGTAGAATCGGTGCTCCAACTAGTCCTGTTATGATTCCTACTGGAACTTCTGAAGGTAACAATACAACTCTACCAATAATATCTGAAAGGATGAGTATGATCGGTGCTACCACTATTGAGTATAGAAAAATCCAGAATTGGTCTGGACCGACAAACCATCGTACACAATGCGGGACCATTAAACCTATAAAACCAATTGGTCCAGCTATCGCAGTAGCCCCGCCAGCTAATAGCGTGATTGCAATCAAACCTATTGCTCGAGTTACACCAACATTTACTCCTAAAGAGGATGCACGATCATCTCCGAAGGCAATCGCGTTTAATGCAGGAGTAATGACAAAAGCTAATAATGCACCAACGATTAAAATGGGTAGAACAAGCCAAAGGTCATCAAGACTTCTCCTAGCTAATGTCCCAACACTCCAGTTTAACATTCGTGCAAATGCCTTACTATTTATTAATGTTAATGATGTAGTAATCCCACTCAAAGTGGCACCAAGTGCTACTCCAGCAAGTGTAATTTGTACAGGTGTAGGAGCCTTTTTACCAGCTCCTCCACTTATAACATACACAGCAATTGTCGCTATTAATGCACCAGCAAGTGCAAACCACATATAGGCAGTCACCGATGTAACAGAAAATACACCAACCCCTATCGCAACTGCGAAGGCTGCCCCAGCATTTACACCAAGAATTCCAGGGTCTGCTAGAGGATTCCTAGTCAGTACCTGGATTAATGCTCCAGCTAGTCCGAATGCTGGACCAACAATTAGTGCAATAACTGTTCGTGGTATCCTTGTATTTTGAATGATCGTGTGGTCATAGCTATTGTTTGGTGAAAACAACGCATCCCATACTACCCCAAAAGGAATTGATTTAGCACCGATCATTAAACTCAAGAACACTACGCCTACTAAAAGTAATAATGCTACGATGAAGCCCAAAAATCGTTGCAACCTCATTGAAGTAATTGTCTTTGCATTATTCCCAACTACTTGAGTCGTTTTGTTTTTTGGTTGCTTCATCGTTGTCACTGTATTACTCCCCGCCTTCTAATGCTTTTTTAAACTGTGGTGGTAAATTATCAATTGCCCATAATAATGCAGGAACCGTTCCTGTTGAGAATGCGTTTGATGAATTTGTATCAAGTATAATTGATCTTCCATCAGCTACAGAAGGAATCTTCTGATAAAGTTTATTATTTGCTATCTCTTTTGGATCAACAAAAATAGGTAAAACAATCGTAAGATCAGCATTTAATAGATCTAACTTTTCGTCAGCAACTTTAATAAAGAAGTTACCCTTAGCTAATTTTTCAATCTCTTCCTTGTTTTTGAATCCAAGTCGCGTTATAAAATCAACACGAGAATCGCCTTTTACGTATGCACCAAAACCTGAAGAATCATAAGCACCAACTGCAACCGTTTTACCTGCAAATTCAGGATTTGCCTTAGCCGCTTTATCAAATGCCACATCTACATCCTTAAGTAATTGTTCACCTTTATCAACTTTACCAAGTGCTTGTGCAATCATTCGCACCTGATCTGTAGTATTCGTTAAATAATTATCTCCACCCTTAGGAACTCCAACCGTTGGTGCGATCTCTGAAAGGCGTTTATATCGTTCTTCATCACCTGAAGATTTTACATCAAGAATTAAATCTGGTTTAAGAGAAGCAATTTTCTCATAATCAAGTTCCATTGTTCCAAGAATAGTTGGTGATTTTTTATATGCACCTTTTAACCAAGGTCCTACACCGTCACCACCAAATGCAAGCCAGTCACTCGCACCAATTGGTTCAACTCCAAGACTTAGTGCCGTCTCTGCATCTCCCCAACCTAGAGCAACAACACGTTTCGGATGCCCTTTGATCTCCACTTTTCCGAATTTAGTATCAACTGTGACAGCGGATTCATTTGAAGACTTTTTATCTGACTTTTTACTTGAATCTGATGAACAGCCAACTAGACCAATCAATAAAAATAAAGACATGAAAATCCCAAGTAATTTGGGCATTTTGATATTGCTAATCATTTCGTTCTCTCCTTAATTAACATTGAAGTTGATAATCATTTTCAATCATTAATTATACTAAAGAGACTTTTATTGTCAATATATTTTCGTCATTGTTACAGAACTTTCAGAATTATTCACTTGTCAACTTTAATCATTTAGTTAAGTGCCACCATTCTAACCTTCCATTTATTTACAACGCCTATGTATTTTGCATTAACTTTTCATTCCATCTCATTATATTATAATAACATTTTTTTAACATAAAAGAATCAAATTTTACTAAAAAGACTCCCCGATTATCTAAAGAAGAAACACTATTTAATTCAGCATTAAGTAAATAATTAAGAAGCGTTCAGTAAAAATCCAATACAAAAAAAGTCAGTAGCTTGTCGGCCACTGACTTTTCAAAACGATCGAATACCCCTTAATATCTTTACTTTCCTTGTTTAAGCTTAATGTAGTTTTCTTGCAGCTGTTCTAAACGCAATTTACCTTGTTCACGTTGAATTTTATTTTCTTCTTCAATCGCTTTTGTTTCTTGCATACCCTTCATGATGATATTCCAAGTTTCTTCCATCGTTTCAATCTTAATGCTAGGAGAACCTGATAATCTAGCAATATCAACACTTTGCTGTGAAATTGTATTGGCATTACGTAATAATAATTCGTTTGTTCTCTTATCTAATTCATTCATTGATTGCGCTACTAAGTTTTGTCTCTTAGCTGCTATTGCATTAATTAATGCAGTTTTAAAAATTGGAATTGTTGTTACAAATGCTGAGTTAATTTTACCAATTAGTTTAGTATTACCACGTTGTAATAAGCGAATTTGCGGAGCTGATTGATAAGCAACTTGTTTTGCCATTTCTAAATCGTAAGTTCGTTGTTCAAGTAACTCGATGGCATTCTTTAAGGAATCTAACTCCATCATAGCAAGTTGATTACCTGATCCAGCTCTTTCAGTTAAAGCAGGCAGCTGTGTTTTTAACTCTTCTGCTTTCATTTCTGCAGCTACAATATATTTTTCTAACTCCATATAATATGTTACATTTTGCTCGTATAGTTGTTCTAATGTATTTGTAGATGTTTTCATTTCGTGTTCATACTTTGTAATTTCTACATAGACTTTATCAATTTCAGTACCCATTGATTGATATTTATCAAATAATTTATCAATTAACTTTTGACCGCGATTAAAAATTTTTGAAAAAAGCCCTTTTTCTTCTGCAAAATCTTTCGCATCAAAGCGGTCCATAATTTTCCCTAATTGTTTCAATAGAACGCTAGATTCTTCCATACTAGAAGCTTTAATTGTATTTAATATTTTACCTGAGAAGGTTGAAATTTCAGTTGCTGGCTCTTTCCCATACTCCAATAAAGCTATTTGATTTTTATGGTCTATTGAACCTGCTAAACGGTGTACTTCAGGTTCATTTCTTAATTGTAATTTCATATCATTTGCATTCGCTTGTAAAATTTCATCTTGCTTTTCTAAACTAGTAAGTGTATTTATAGACATTTTAAGTTCCCCTTTATTTAACTATTTTTCTAAATAGATTTTTAATTAGTGACTGTCCTGATGCTCGCAACACTTGAAATTCAGTATCAAAAGTAACTTCATCTAGCCAATGAGAATCGAATAATTTGTCATCTACGAATAATTCGATATCATTCTGACCCGTCGGATTAAGTAAAACTAGATCCACTCCAAACTCATTTAATAAAAGAAGTAGTGCTGCATCGTTTCTATTTAGTTCACCATCTCTTTCTGTATTATAAATAATTAATTTTGGAACTTGCTGTGTATAATCAAACTGTTGTAGTAATCTTAATATTTCATTTGGTATATTCATTGATTGGCTAAATAAAAATAGTTGTGTCTGATCCATTGTTTCATTTGGTAGCGACTTAATATTAGCTCGGTCAACATATCTGGATATAGCAGAAGCTAGACCAAACTGTAATCCGCTTGGAAGTTCCTTATATCTCCACCAGTTACTAGCCATCATCTTATCAGGATCAAGTAGCCCGTCACGCCCTAAAGAATTTTGATAATGATATTGTTGGTTTCCTTTAACTAATTGGGTAAATGGAAATTTATCTATTTTAAGTGTTAAATTGCTTTCAGTTAGTTGGCTAATCTTTTCCCAGTATTCACGGTGATTTTTTGTCACGCCTAAAATCTTCATAAAGAAAACTGGTATTTCAATACTATTGTCCTTTACTTGAAAATTAGGACGTAACATTGCTCTTTCTTTATGTAAAATGAATAGTTCATCAAAGGTTGTTTTTAACGTAATTGATCGAGGAGCATAATTTCTAAATTGCCATGGTTTATATAATAATGAATCCTCAGTATGCAATAATTTCTCAATTTCCTTTGTTGCTCTATGGGCAACTGTACTCTTTCTAACTGGCTTTTCTATTGGAAAAGGTACTAAAGGTGTCGTTGAAGGTAATATTTTAATTCCGTCGCTCTTGGTACCCAATAAATGAGATAATGAATCTTTGCCCTCAGGATGAAATATAGCAACATCAAAACCTAAAAGGATTAGTAAGTAAAGGAAATAACATTCACTTAACGTTGTGTCACCATACCATAAGATCAGTGGAGAACTATTAGGAAAACTCTCAATCCATTTATTTACATGGTTATGTAACCATTTCACGAGATCAACTATTATCCTTCTAAAATTAGGATCAAGGAATCCATTTTTATGTGAATCTTTAAAGATAGATAATACAGATTTAATTTGCTCTCGAATATGTCTATGTATGTTCTGATTTTCGTGTTTCGGAATTAATCGCTCACCTTCAAGGAATGCAATTAGTCTGTTCACTGACAATCCATTTTCAGCAGTGTTTATTGTTACTATTCTTTGAACTGCTTGCAACATATTATTCGAAATTGTCTTGTTTAAATCATCGCTTAATAGAATGACATTTAAAGACTCGTCATGTACTAGTTCATATAAGTTTTCAAAATACTCGTCTTCATCAATGTTTGTTCCTAAAATTCGCCATGCAATTTGATTAAACTGTATGGTTTCACCTTCTACTTGATAAGATTGTCTTAATTTCAAAGGTTGTTTCAAGATACTCAACCACTCATGTTGATTAATATCCATTGCTTTTGGGTTGATCACAGACATATAGATACTCCTTTCCGATGTCATTATTTCATTTTTGCTTGTCCGAAAACTGCTAACATACCTTCACGAGTTACTACCCAAGAGGAACCAAATTTACGTATCGTACCTTCTGGAAAATCATTTATTCGTTTCCGTAATGTTGAGTCATTGATCCCCCATTCTTGACACGCTTGACGCGAACTAAGTAAACTTAGATCATTTAAATTTATCGTATTACTTTGTTTATTCAAAATCCCACCCCGAACTTCCAAATAATGCAACATTACATTAGGAAAACATTTTAAACTTAATTACCATCTAGGACATCTTTAGAAACTTATTCCTCACTATCTTTCTAAAGATGTACTAAATGATAATAAAGGGGAAATATAAACACTTTCCCCCTTTAACTATTAACCTACTTTTTTGTTAGGTAAAATTAAGCGTCTAATCCGTAATCTCTAACTAATGAAATTAAACCGCCTTGGTATCCACTACCAATCGCATTAAATTTCCATTCGCCATTGTGGCGATATAATTCACCTACAACTACTGAAGTTTCAATTGAGAAATCTTCACCTAAATCATAACGGATTAACTCTTCCCCATTCGTTTCATTTAAAATACGAACATAAGAGTTGCTTACTTGTCCGAAGTTTTGGTTACGTACATCAGCTTCATGAATCGTAATCGCAAATGCAATCTTTTCAACTGAAGCAGGAACGTTTGCTAGATTAACTGATACTTGCTCATCGTCACCATCACCAGCGCCAGTTCTATTATCGCCATTGTGTTCAACTGACCCATTTCCACCTACAGTATTGTTATAAAATACAAAGTCTTTTTCAGATGCACATTTACTTGCACCATTTAATAAAAATACTGATGAATCTAAGTCAAAGTCATTTCCACCAGAGTACTTATTAGTGTCCCAACCTAATCCAACAACAATGTTCGTTAAACCAGGATTTGTTTTTGTTAAATCAACCTTTTGTCCTTTTAATAAATTTACTGTCATTTTAAATACACTCCTTTTTTATTTGATTATTATTTATTGAAAACGTTGAACAATTTTATCGATTGCTATATCCTTTGTTCCCTCTCCCACTGCAGAGAACTTCCACTCTCCATTATGGCGATAAATCTCACCTGGGAACAACGCAGTTAAACCTGAATAATTATCAGTAATGTTGTAGTGTACTAACTCAGAGTTTGCTGACTTGTCTACTACACGAATAAATGCGTTTTTAATCATACCGAAATCTTGCTTACGTTGAACACAAGCATAGATATTCACAACAAATACAAGTTTATGTACATAAGATGGCACCTTATTTAAGTTAACAAATACTTGCTCATCATCACCGTTTCCATCACCAGTTAGATTATCTCCTGAGTGTACTACGCTACCACATAAGCTTTTTTTGTTTCCAAAGTAGATTACATCACTTGCACTTCTTAACCTGTCATTTTCATCTAACATTAAAACAGAAGCGTCACAGTCAATATTTTCTTGTTTACCAAATCCGAAAAAACCGCCACTTTTTTTCACTGGATCCCAACCTAAACCTACAATTAAAGAGGAAAGTCCCGCTCTTCCTTTTGTAAGGTCGACTTTTTGACCTTTTTGTAAAGAAATTGCCATATGCTATTAACACTCCTTATCATGTATTAATCACGCTTGCGTGATTCATAGTTTAATATTATCATATAAGTTTTCGAAATTCTATTAACAACTTAGTTTTTTGTGGAATATGTTCCATTTTCTTGTGATAAAACCGTTTGGTGAGTTTGTCTTGAGTAGCCTTGTAGATTATTTATTTGTGCAAGTTCGGATGATAGTTGGGGGATAACAATTAAGGAGTCTATTTGTGCTAATAAACAGGGGCCTGCAAATAAATTCTGAAAATCGCAATTAAAATTGGCAAAACTGCAATTAAAATTTGAGAATCGCAATTAAAAATACCGAAACTGCAATTAAATTCCACAGAATAGCAATTAAAATTAAATATTACCCGTACCAGTTAAGGTATTTTAACCTAAACATTATAAATTAGTAGAAATCTTCGAATAGAAAACTAGTAAATTTGTGTTAATTCTTACCAAATCGAATAAAAACCTGCTAATTATCAAAAAAATGGCCAACTTTTTCAATTCCTATTGAAAATCGTAGCCGGGATACCCTCCACCTACTGAGACGTCCAAGAAATTAAAAGGAGGCCGCCCCTTATGTCAGTTAACCCGACTTATGAGACAGCCCCAACCCTTTATCTAATGAATGTTACCTTGAAAATGTAATATCCCTTTTAAGGGGTGGTTTATCGATTTGATCAACCCTTCTTTACTTTAATTGTAGTCGCATTACTTACATTTCCACTCTTATCCGTAGAAGTAATTTTTAAAGTCGTTCCAGTCTTTAAATAAGATTTAAGTTTAATCGTAAATTTACCACTACTATTAGCAGTTGCTTCCCCAATTTTAGTAGAACCATTCTTAACTACTATCTTAGAACCTGCTTCAGCTGTTCCTGTAATAACTTTTGTTTTATTTGTTACAGCTTTAACAGTTGGTGCTTTTGGAGGTGTTTTATCGATTACTTTTACTTGAACTGTTGCACTAGTATTTCCAGCTTTATCAATCGATACAACCGTTAATACTGTTCCTGCCTTTTGCTTTGTTTTTAATAGGATACTGAATTTCCCTTGTTTATCTACAGTACCTTGCCCAACAATTGTTTTACCTACTGAAACCTTAATTGTGGACCCAACTTCACCTTTACCAGTTACTCTCGTATCTGAATCTTTTACTGTATTGACAACTGGTTTCGTTGGAGGTGTTTTATCGATTACGGTTACTTGAGCTGTCGCACTAGTATTTCCTGCTTTATCAATCGATACAACCGTTAATACTGTTCCTGCCTTTTGCTTTGAATTTAATTGAATGCTGAATTTTCCTTGTTTGTCCACAACACCTTGGCCAACAATTGTTTTTCCTACTGAAACCTTAATCGTTGATCCTGCTTCAGCTGTTCCAGTTACTCTCGTATCTGAATCTTTTACTGCATTGACAACTGGTTTCATTGGAGGAGTTTTATCAATTACTGTTACTTGAGCTGTTGCACTAGTATTTCCTGCCGAATCAGTAGAAACAATTGTTAATACTGTTCCAGCTGATTGTTTTGCAATTACAACGTCAAAACTTCCATTACTATTTGTCTTTACTGAACCAAGAGTTTTATTTCCTACAGAAACGATAATCGTCGAACCTGCTTCTGCTGTTCCAGTTACATGTGTATCAGAATCCTTTACAACATTAACAACTGGTTTGATAGGAGCTGTTTTATCTACTACAATTACGTCCGTGACTGAACTCTTATTACCTGCTTTGTCCGTTGAAACAACAGATAATTTTGTTCCTGCACTTTGTTTTGAAGATAATAAAACGCTGAAATTACCATCTTGATTTGTTACTGCTTGACCTAGTATGTCAATCCCTTTTGAAACTGTGATTGTTGATCCTGGCTCTGCTTTTCCTGTTACATAAGTACTATTATCTTGTACCGCATTTACAACAGGCGCATTCGGTGCAGTTTTATCTACTACAATTACTTCAGTTATTGAACTATTATTACCGGCCTTGTCTGTTGAAAAAACTGATAATATTGTTCCTGCACTTTGTTTTGAAGATAATAGAACTGTGAAGTCACCATCTTCATTTGTTACTGCTTGTCCTAGAATGACAATCCCTTTTGAAACTGTGATTGTTGTTCCTGGCTCTGCTTTTCCTGTTACATACGTACCTAC
>NZ_JBHXLC010000002.1:136589-281245 GCF_042721555.1 Gottfriedia sp. NPDC058432 | reverse complement strand
TACGACTACTTCTACTCCGTCGCTTTCATTGTTTGCTGAGTCAAGTGCTGTTACTACAATTTTCGTACCAGCTACTTGTTTTGTAATCTTCATTTCAAAGTTTCCAGTATTGTCCGCTATTGCATTAGCAATTTCATTACCTTTTACTTTTGCAATTACTTTTGCTCCCGCTTCAGTTGTACCAGTAATTTTCTCATCCTGATCAGAAATAGCATTCACTACTGGAGCTTTTGGCGCAGTCTGATCACTTACGACTACTTCTACTCCGTCGCTTTCATTGTTTGCTGAGTCAAGTGCTGTTACTACAATTTTCGTACCAGCTACTTGTTTTGTAATCTTCATTTCAAAGTTACCAGTATTGTCCGCTATTGCATTAGCAATTTCATTACCTTTTACTTTTGCAATTACTTTTGCTCCCGCTTCAGTTGTACCGGTAATTTTCTCATCTTGATCAGAAATAGCATTCACTACTGGAGCTTTTGGAGCAGCAGCATGAGTTCCAACTAATTCTTTCGTATCTCTTACTCGAATACGATTTCCTTCTGAGAATTTACCTGCTAGACCAGTTGCTTCTAACGTATCCCCAATATTTAGGTTTGGTACGGGTCCGCTTTGGTTTACAACGTATCCATCTGTGAATACTAATGTTGATCCTGAACCATCATCAATCACATAGGAATTATCGTCATACTTAGAAACGACTTTACCAGTTACTTTAACTAATTGACCTTGATTCTCTTCATTATTTGAGTCCTTTGTACTGACAACTTTTGCTTCGACTGGAGTTCCTTTGCCTAGCTTTACAACGCTTTCTGTAAAACTACCAAACTCTAATTCGAAGTTATTTTCAAATATTTTTATATGACCATATATGCGTACCTTATCGCCGACTTGTAAACTTCCTGCTGGCACATCATTAAAGGCCATAATTCCACCAGTATCATCTTGAATGTAAGCAGCGTCAAAGAATGAAATTGCTGTTACAGTTCCTTCTACAACTGCGTTCGTTCCTTCTGTAAGCTTACGAGCATCACCAATTGACTTTACTTTCGTATCAAGATGAGCTAACCAGTTTACAACGTTTACTGCAAACGGGTCATTTCCTTTTGGATTATATGTTTGATCCATTTGTTTATCATTAAAGATATTCATACCTGAAACGAATACTCGACCATTACCAACTTGTTCAGAAGCGATAATCGGAATACTAGATCCACCAGTAACTTGATCTAATGCAGGACCATTTTTCCCATTAGAAGTCTGAACATTATATTTTACAGTATCTGATTTGATGGTAGATGTATCTTGGAATGTAGACTCATTACCTTGAGCTAGAACTGTAACAGTATCACTGTCCGTTAATGGCACTTTATTGCCCGAACCATCATTTTTAGCTAGACTTGATCCACTATAATACTCAATTGTTGGAACAAAATCTGTTAATGTTGTTTTTTGATTTGGTGTTGGGTGTAATCTAACAGCATAATTAGCTGTCAATGGTGTACCCCAGAAGTTACCTTCAGTTGTTTCATCAAAGACACCGTCATTGTTTACTAGAATACTTGATCCTACACCAGATAAAATGCTATTTATGTTTTGATTTGTAGCACCAAAGTTACTCTTTTCTGTCGTCAATAATGAACCGCCATTTTTCACGAAATTATTAATATCAGAAATTTCACTAGCAGAATATGCTGTAGCTGGATGTGTAATTACTAATACACTAACATTCTTTAATACTTGTTCTGTAAGTGGTGAAGAATTTTCTGCTACAGTATAGCCTTGTTGCTTCATTAACGTTGTAAATAATTTAAAGTTATCTTTATATGTGCCAGTGTCTTGTTTCGAGTTCTCATTATTGTGAGAGCCATCAATCATAACAACTTTGTTTAATGGTGCTTTAATTGTAAATGATTGCTCGTATTTGTTATTACCAAGATCATGTCCATCAGCTGCTGATAAAACTACAATGATTTTATGTGACCCTGGAACTGGATCTGTCCATGTTACACTAGCACTTGCTGATGAATTTGATGGAAGCGAATCGATTGAAGCATCTGCAATAAAATGATTAGCATCTATACTATCATAATAGAAATGAGCAGTTACTTGTTTAACATCTAAAGATCCTTGGTTACTTATTCCCGCTGTTAAATTAGCTGCAAGTCCACCAATAATCGCGCCATCTTTTGTCGTAACATCACTAACTTTTACTGCTAAGTCTTTTTGTTGTGACCAAATTGGTGAAGAGTAAATTTGATCGCCATCCTTTTGTGTAACTTTAACAACGAACCATTGTTGTCCGCCAACTACAGTAAAGCTTGGCTTCCAATTAAATGAAGTTGAATCGTTTGTTGGAACATATTTGTCTACCACTGTTCCATGATTTGTAATTAATTCTACTTTAGCGATTGCATCGTTAGAAGCAGTTTTAATATAGCTATAATCAGGATCACTAGCCTGTTCTAAAACTGGATCTTTACCTGAAATATTAAAATCTAACGTATCAGTATCCACTGTTGATCCCATATAAAAGCCACTTGCAGATACATCTAACGAAAAGTTTGGATCCTCTGACATATAAACACGTCTGTTTTTCATTGCATCAAGTAGAGCATTTTGACTTAAATCTTTTGCTACGATTACAGTACGTTTTTTCGTTTGACCCCATGTTGCATCATGGTTATCTTCACCATAAGTTGGTGCAACATGCCAGCCGATATCAAGCGCACCATAGTAGCTATCTTCTGCATTCGCATAAGAGTATTTTCCTGATCCATTCCCTACTTCAAGCATTGTAAATAGCTTGTCTAAATTTTTGTTATAAGGGATGAAGTTATCAAATGCATTTGCAGACATTTTTGGATGGTTAAATTGAGCAACGATATTGTCATATGTTAATACCCACCCATAATACTTTTGTAAATTTTGATAAGCGCCACCATCTACAACACG
This sequence comes from Gottfriedia sp. NPDC058432, assembly GCF_042721555.1. Taxonomy (NCBI): domain Bacteria; kingdom Bacillati; phylum Bacillota; class Bacilli; order Caryophanales; family Bacillaceae; genus Gottfriedia; species Gottfriedia sp. NPDC058432. Next base: position 278,290 of record NZ_JBHXLC010000002.1, on the reverse strand, counting down.
ATCAATGAAATTTTCAGTTCCGAATACATTCGAGTGACCCCATGTAGTTGATGTCATTTCAAACGCAGGGAATACAACGAATTTACCATCTTTTGTATACTGTTTTGCTAAATCCTTTGTTAACTGCCAATCAGTACCACCAGTTCTCTCTTTAAAACCTTTATGCTCAACAGTATCTTTATTAACAAGATTTGCATCGATATCGTGAGAGTGATCCGAGAATGCAAAGAAATCATAATGATACTTTTCAGCAGCTTTTAATGCTTCTTCAGGAGTACCTGCTGCATCATGTGAAATATTCGTATGGTTATGTGTCGTTCCACGGTAATGATTTCCACCAGTAAATCTTTCTGTAACTGTGAATTTCCATGTAAAGGTAGAAGGATTATTTAATTTATCCTTTGCAGACACAGTTATTGTATGCTCACCTTCAGTTAATTCATTAGCAGTTGTAAGATTTAATTTAATTTCTGTATCAGTAATTGTTGCATTTGAAGTTTTATCTTGACCATCGATTGAAATAGTTGCTGACGAAAGATTGACTCCACTTGGATCATCCATTTTTACAACGATTTCAGGATGTCTTGAATCAGTTTTATCACCATTTGTAGGTAACTCATTAAAAAACTTAGGACCATCTTGATCATCTACTACATTCACTTCAAATGGTTTTGAAGAACTACCTACAGCTTGTTTGCCTTCTTCATTTTCCGCTTCAATATAATAGTAGAACTTTCCTTTTGGAACATCTGCTTCTAAAATTTTCCCATTGAAATTAATATGGTCTGCAGAGTCCATAATTACTGAATGATAAGAAGTCTCGTTTTCTCCTTTATAATAAAGCGTAACTGAATCTGCGTTCTTTGCAATCGCATTAAACGAAGCATCCATTCCTATATAAGCTTTTGTAATCGGAGTATGAGTTAACACTAATTGACCTTTTACATCACTTGCGTTTCTAGGTATAAGTAGATATCCACTAGTAAAAGGTGCAGCTTTTTTATATTGATTAACGATACCTGTAAAAGTGTAAGTTTGACCTTGTTCAATAGTCCCTAAAGATCCTTGAATACGTACGATTGCTAAATTATCGCCTGATTCATCACTTACTGTAATATCATAATTTGGACCATCTGATGGAATATTTGTTACTTTTCCAGTGAATGATACTAATTTGCCTTCAGTTTCTTCATTTAACCCACCGATTGTAATATTTGTAGTTGCCGGTAAATGATCATTTCCAACAAAATGAATAGCTGTTGGAATAAATTGAGTCATCCCCGCCGTAAATACTACTCGTCCTTCAATGCTATATTTGTTTCCTGCTTGAATCGTAGTAGAAGGATTCAAATGATTAATAACATTGATTGCGCCTGTTGAATCTTGAATAAAGAAATTTGTATTCACATCCCCATTAGGCAGATTATCTGTAGTCGCTACTCCCTCAATTGTCGTTGAGTAACCATTGTTGATTGGAAATCCTTTTTCATCATTTTTTCTTAAATCACCAATTGAAGTAACTGTTGTTGACTTACCAGCCACATCTACTCTCGCGTAATAGCTTTCCTTTGGAGTAGGTTGTGCAGAATCCGTTTCCGTTAAGAAGATAGATGTCTGATCACTAGAGTCTTCAAAACTTAATGTAAAAGATCCATCGGCCGCTGCTGTTACTTGTTGCTGACTTGTTAATTTACCACCATTCTCAATGTAAGCCTTTACAACAGATGAAGCAGGTACTGATTCAGCTTGTCCTGTTACAGTTGCTGTACCACCAGATTTTGTATAAGTTATTTTAGAACCATCTGGAGAAGACATAAATTTTGAGTTATGAACAGCCATCTCATCAGAATAGTTCGCACTTGATGGTTTATTCAGAACGAAATCTTTTGAAGGATCTTTTGTAAACCAACCGTTTCCAATTCCGTATGCTGAACGTGGGTCTGTCCCAATATTTGTTTTACGTTGAATCGTTCCTCCACCAATTGTAGAGTCTGAAATTGGGCTTCCCCAATATAAAGGATTTTTATAAACTGCTGTACCATTCGTAAATGCTAATAAATCAATTGCATCTTGATCATCAACACCTGTTACAGCTGTCGTTTTCTTTGCAAGTACTAAAGCGCCACCAGTTGAACCACTTGGATTTAACGTAGTTGTAATATCTGGAGTCACAGGAAGTGCCTGTCCTGTCGTACCTGTACTACCTGCTACTAAGAAGTAACTATGTGCTTTAATAACACCAGATAGTGGTTGCCCTGCTCCAAAGTTCATTGTTGATGCTGAAGTATAAGCAATTGACCAGCCAGTTAAATTAATATTTTTATCTGTATTATTATAAAGTTCAAAAAACTTAGTTTTGTAGAATGCTCCCCCATTACCACCATTTACATAGATTTGGCTAAATACTACGTCACCTGGTGAAATACCTTTTGGGGTTTCAGTTTGACCAGTATAGTTTACAGCAGTTCGATCACTAGGACTCTTTTCTGCTTCCTGAGCAACTAGGTTAACGACTGCTTTCGACCCAGGATTTGAAAATGTTACGTTAAATGAACCATCTGCTGCAGCTGTTGTAGTTGCTACTATTGTATTGTCATCAAAATAAACATTTACGATAGCATTACCAGCAACTGCACCTGCAGTACCTGATACATTTGTATACGAATTAAAAGTAATTTTTGTAGCTATTGGAGCGGCTGTTTTCTGAACGATCGAACCTGAGAAATTGACTGAAACTTTATCACTTTCAGCTTTTCCATTTTCTTGTGCAGTAACATAGACAACCGATTGTGAGTTTGTAATTGTAGCAGTAAATGAACCATCTGCTGCAGCTGTAGTAGTACCTGCTAGTTTATTATTATCACTATAAACTTTTACAACGGCATTACTTGTAACTGCCCCAGCATTTCCTGTCACTGTTGAGTTTGTTGAATAATTGATTTTTGCTGCGTCAGGTGTAGCGGTTTTTTCTAACGGTGTTGATCCTGTTGCGTCACCATTAATAACGATATCAGCAATACGACTTGTACCAGTTGTAGTACTGAAATTACTACCGTCATTTTTTGCAGCTAATGGTGAATTGACAATCCATCTTAAATAAACTAAATTCTTGTCACTTACCTCAGTTGGCAACGCTACATTATTTAATTGTCCCCCACTTGACCATGTACCACTTCCCGTTGAAACAGAAGCACCAGGTACATCAACCCATGAGTTTTCATCCAAACTATATTGAAGTTTGAAATCTTTTGGCCCCGTTGTAGAACTATATTGCTTAGATGAAAGAGTTATATTTTCGTAGTTTTTTGTTGATAATGAAACTTCCCAATATGAACTATTGTTTGACCACGTATTTGCGTTAATAACTGTATTTCCAGGTAATGGACCGGCATTATAACCAGTAACTTTGGAACCAGTGGTCGTTATATTACTATTCATATTTTCAGGTATTCCAGCCGATGGTGTAGTTACTTGACCATTGCTAAAATCCCATTTCGCTAAAGTAGTTGTAGTGGCTGCTTTAGCCATTTGTGGACTAACTGTTGATAATAGCAACAGGATCGTCGTCAAAAGACCCAAATACCTTTTGTATCTATGCATTATTTTGTGCATGAAAATTTCCCCACTTTTTTATTATTTCTAAATAACCAAAACCTTCTCTCAAAAAACAAGACTATTTTACTATTGGGAAATAATTACAGTTCCTCTCCCCCCCTCACTAAAATGTAGTGATCGCCCACTAACTATATTATGATTTACCGAGCAATTTCTACAAATTTAGCCAATAATTACAAACTCTTTACAATTATATAACAATTCTGTAATGTTGACTATGTACCATAACAATATAATTCTTATTTTATTTCCCGGAGGAAACAAATGAAAAATAGTATTTTTTTCTTAAAAACTAATAGACTCAGTCGTTCTTTTCCCCTATTTTTTTGCTTACTTATTTTTTTTAGTACCTCTTTTCGAACAGCTGAAGCTCATTCATTAAGTGCTAGTTACACTACATTAAATCTCTTAAAATCAAAAACTACAATGAACTTTGCATTAGATGAAGTCTCTGTCATGGAATTAACAGGCGGGGATGTTAATAAGAATGGAATGTTAGATCCAGATGAATTTGAGGCAATAAAGAAGAAAATAGAATCTACGCTCCAGAGCAATCTTATTCTGAAAATAAATGGAGAAAAACAAAACTGGACAAAGGTAAATAAATTGGAGCTTAATCGAAAAGGTGATGCTACCCAGCTCATCCTTGAGGTTGATTACCCTGCAATCCAACCTTCACAATCTATTAGTCTTGCTGATCATTTGTATGAAAATGATACAAATACTAGTACGACCTATGTTGATTTGTTGAAAGTGAACTACGGAAAAGAAAGTAGTACTGCCGCTCTTTCAGATCAAAGCCGTGCTTGGTCTATGATTCTTAGTGACAGTGCTTATGAGGGATTAAGCAATGATCCAAATAAGATTCAACCTGCACAACAACAGCAACAGGCCGTAATAAAAAAAGAATCCAATTCGGATTCTACTACAAATACTTCATCTAAAGGATGGGTTACATTTTTAAAGCTTGGTATGAACCATATACTTACCGGCTATGATCATTTGCTATTTTTACTTTCACTACTGATTGCAAGACAAAGCTTTAAGCAGTTTGCTAAAGTAATTACTGCATTTACAGTCGCACATAGTTTAACTTTGACACTCACTGTTTTAGGGATCATTTCAATTCCTTCTTATATTGTCGAACCTGCAATAGCACTTAGTATTTGTTACGTAGCAATTGAAAATATATTCCGTAAAAACATTGGTCATCGTTGGGTATTAACTTTTATTTTTGGATTAATTCATGGAATGGGTTTTGCAGATTTATTAACAGCTATGAATCTTTCAAAAAGTGAATTAGCAGCTGATTTAGTTAGCTTTAACCTTGGTATTGAAGTGGTTCAACTTTCGATTGTACTTTTATTATTACCACTACTAACTCAATTACATCGCTCAAAGTATTCGAGGAATGCAATTATTTCCACATCTACGATTGCTTTTATATTAGGTGGAATTTGGTTATTTGAACGCGTCATATCTTAAACAGAAAGAGTGAATCCTTTGCGAAGCATTGCTACTGAGAAACAATCGCCAGTCAATTCAAATCGACATTTTCTAATCATTATTTGCTTACTATTTGTATTCTTATTATATATTTCATCTACGACAGGACTAAGTTCAGTTTTTTCAACTACAAAACTACAAGTCTTTAAGATGATCTTTATTAGCATTATTATCGAAGCTCTGCCTTTTATTTTAATCGGTGTATTCGTTTCAGCGATCCTTCAGGTTTTCGTTACAGATCAAATGGTTCAACGATTTATACCGAAAAATCCTTTATTAGGTATTATCGCAGCAAGCGTGTTAGGCATCATCTTTCCAATATGTGAGTGTGGAATGGTACCTGCTATTCGTAAACTGATTAAGAAAGGAATGCCATTGTATGTTGCGGTCACTTTTATATTAGTAGGACCGATTTTAAATCCAATTGTCTTTTTATCAACATTAACAGCTTTTCGTAATCAACCAACCGTTGCATATTATCGTATGGGACTGGCTTTTGTAGTTGCACTAATCGTAGGACTGATCGTTTTTCAATTTGTTAAGTCAAATCAGTTACGAGAACAGGTCGATCAAACGAAGCAAGATCACCACCATCATGACCATAAACACAATACTGCGCCTAATAATAAATTCATTGCAATCGTAGGCCATGCAGTAAATGAATTTTTTGATATGGGGAAATACTTAGTTTTCGGTTCGATCATTGTTGCTCTACTTCAAATCATCATTTCTCAAAGCAGTTTAATTGAATTAGGAAAAAGTGGTCCATCGGCAAACTTTCTTATGATGGGATTAGGCTTTATTTTATCTCTTTGTTCAACATCAGACGCCTTTGTAGCTCAATCACTTCAAACAATTTTTACAAAGAGCTCTTTAGTTGGATTCATGGTTTTTGGGCCAATGATCAATATTAAAGGGATCCTGATGATGCTAGCTGTTTTCCGTTCTCGATTTGTTTTATTACTTAGCACGCTAGTTTTCATTTTTGTTTTTATTGGAACGCTTGTTTTACAGTCTATTAATTTATAAAAAAAAGGCAGTGATCTACTTTGAAAAATAAAATCAATTCCACATCGATTCATCATTTTATAAAAGCTGCTATTCTCTTAGGACTTGCTATCTATATTTTTCAATTAACACTTACAGACGAGATCCTGCAATTTATCGTACCGGAGCTTGTCATTTATGTAAAAATTGCAACTGTTATTCTTTTTAGTGTCGCAATCGTTCAAATCTATATAGCCGTTCTTTCATTAAAAAGACATGTCATTATTTGTGATTGTGGTCATGATCATAGTCACGACCAAGTTTTTAGTCATGAGCATCATCATCTTTTAAAAAAGTCAGTCGTAAAAGACGTTTTTATTTACAGCCTATTTTTATTCCCACTATTACTCGGATATATTTTGCCAAACCATGCGAGTTCTAGTTCGCTTGCAAATAACAAAGAAATGAATTTTAAAGGACTAGCTGTGCAGGCTTCTTCGAATGGTCAGACTGTTGAAGTGAAAGGTCATGAGGACCCTGCTTTAAAAAAAATGTTCAAAACAAATGTATATGATCAAGACTACGCTAAACTTGGGATGCTACTGTACAAACAGAGTACAATCGAGATGAAGGACAAGTGGTTTATTGAAAAACTACAATCAATGAATACATTTGTCGACAATTTCCAAAATAAACAAATTAAAATTAAAGGTTTTATCTATAGAGACCCTAAGTTAGCAGGTAATCAATTTATTATTGCAAGAATGGGTATGACTCATTGTATCGCCGATATTTCACCATTTGGTATTATTGCAGAATCAACCAATTCACAGCAATTTACGAATGATTCTTGGGTAACAATTACTGGAACAATCGGAAAGACAAGCTTTAATGGTCAAACAGTCATTAAAATAAACGTTCAACAATCAGAGCCAGCTAAATCTCCAAGTGTTCAATACGTGTATCCAGATTGGAACTTTGGATCAAAGCTGTAGCTTTAAAATTAATTTAGAGGTGTTTATATGGTATTGAAGTATGGAAGTCTTTTCTTAGTACTCCTTCTTACGTATTATAGCTTTAATCATTTTTATCGAAATAAAGAGAGATTTCCTAGTACTTTAAAATCAATTATCTCTTTATTGGTGGGTGTATCTTCAGCTACAATTAGTTTCTTAATCATGTTAACTACAAATTATAATGTATTATTATCGATCATTCTCAATCTATTACTAGTCATATTATTTTGGGTTTTATCGAAGAAACTATTTAATACTGGCATTACTGAAATTTTACCGTCCTTGCTCGGTGCATTTATAGGGACTATCATCGGATATATGACATTCAGTTCAAGCATAAGCGTCGTTATTGTGGATATTCTGTTTATCGTTTTCATTTATCTATTATTATTTTTTGTTGATCGAAAGCTAGTTTCAAATTCAAATCCCAAAAATAAGAAGAAGAGAGATCATGCCAAATCATCAAACAGTACTTTAGTGTTAACTTCAATCCTACTTATACTTGTCATCATATTTACTGTTAATTTGAATAAAGTAAAAGTTGGTATGATTGGGCAACCACAAAAGCAAGCTGCAAAACAAGATGATCAAAATGACCTTCAATACGCAACAATTCACGTAACGCCATCAGGTTTTAGTCCGAAAAATACAATCTTTAAACCTGCGACAATGACTAAAATTATTGTTGATGTTGATCAAGATGCCGGGGGCAATGCAAAATTATCCTCTACAGACTTAGGTATTAACATTCCATTAAAAACCGGTAAAAATATTCTCTTATTAAATAATCCATTAAAAGGAGAATATAACATCTCTTTGGAGCCTTCTAACTCTGTTGGTAAGTTGGTTGTTAAATAAATATTTCAGACTGAAAATCAAATTTTCGAACTATGTTTACACACTGAAATCCACAAGTAATTGGTTTTACTTGTGGATTATTTGTGTTTTCACCAGCTTGCATAAAGAGTCTAGAACTGTTTAATAATCTTACTATCTAATCCTTTCTTCATAATTTATTAGGAATGTGTTAAGAAAAATTTATAATTTATCACATTTCTATCACAATTTTACTTTAGAATTTAGAAGTTGTTTTAATTTCTAATTCACTCTAATAGATATGAGGTGACATAAAAAAATGAAAATCCGAGTTATAGGGTTTTCTTTCTTACTATTATTGATTGCTGCTACTTTATTTCCATCCTTAGCATCAGCACATGCTTATATCATCAAATCTACGCCTTCAGAGAATCAAGTTTTTATGAATTCTCCTCAACGTATTCAAATACAGTTTGATGAATCAGTACAGTCTGCATTTCATTCTTTACAAGTTTTAGATGAATCAGGTAATCAAGTTGATTTGCAAAATGGAAAAATAAATAAGCAAAATCATTCAATTTTAGAAGGGAACTTAAAACCTAATTTACCAGATGGAAATTATCATATTGCATGGAAAGTCATTTCCAGTGACGGACATTCAGTAAACGGTGTAATTCCATTCAGAGTAGGAAAAGTTGATGGTTCATCAACAATTTCCAATAAAGCAAGCCAATCCTTACCCAACACAGACGTAATGGGAACCTACTGGATTGAATATATGAGTTTACTTTTATTTGTTGGACTTTTATTTTTTTGTTTATTCGTTTACAAAAGCGATCAGAAAAATAGAATGATTGCCTTTAAAAATTCTAAAGCTTTATTGTTAATCTTCTATTTTGGAATTTTATTTAGTGTTCTGTTCAGCCTTTTGGTTGAAACAAAAAACTATGCAAATGGTTCATGGCAAAGTATTTTCCACAAAGATTTGTTATTGGAAACAATAAAGAGTACGAAATTCGGAAATGTATGGGTAATCCAACTTCTTCTGCTTATTGTTTTAGCTAATTCGTTATATATGGCCTGGAAAAGTGAGCAAAAATCTTCTTTCTATTGGTGGTTAAGTGCTTTATTAGTTAGCTTTTTCTTACTAATCTCAAAAGCTTTTATCGGTCACGCATCAATGCAAAATGATTTTTTACCAATTTTGCTTGATTCCATTCATTTACTCGCAGTTTCGATTTGGCTAGGAGGATTAATAGGAATCAGTTATTTACTTCCTAAAATTCAAAAGAAACATGAGAATTATTGGAAAACCATTCAACGATATTCTATTTGGGCGACTTTATCTGTAACTTTACTTATAGGAACAGGAATTTATGCAAGCTTAAAGTATGTACCTAACTTTTATGCTTTATTACATACAACCTATGGCAAAGTGTTATGTGGAAAAGTTATCTTATTTGTGATCATGCTAATTTTAGGGTTTATTCATTTTATCAAAGGAAAACGTAGCAAAAATAAACTAGGAAAGTCAGTTTGGCTTGAAATAAGTATAGGAATCATCGTTCTTATCCTAACATCCTTATTAACAAACCTACCTACAGCAATGGAATCCCCTGGTCCTTTTAATGACACAAAGCAAAATAAAGGATATTCAATTTCATTGCATGCTACTCCGAACATAGTCGGTAAAAACACATTTAAAATAAATATACGTGACAAAAACAATAAACCTGTGTCTTCTATCCAACAAGTCACGCTTACCTTTAAAAACACTGACATGAATATGGGAACTAACACAACTCAAGTTAAAGAAACTTCGTCAGGTGTTTATGAAGCGCAAGGATATTTTACAGATATGGCAGGTCATTGGAATGTAAAAGTCCATATTCTAACTAACTCTCTTGATTCGGTAGATGCGGATTTTAAATATATAGTAGGAAGTAAATAGTTAATTACATTCAAAGGAGACTAACAAAAAATGAAAAAATTCTTTTCAAAAACGACTAAAATTATCGCTTCAGCATTCGCGATGACAATGTTCTTTACTGGAATTGCAAGTGCGCATGTTGTAGTAAATCCTAAAATTTCAACCCCTGGCGCTTGGGAAACATACACAATGAAAGTACCATCTGAAAAAGAAATAGCTACAACTAAAGTTACACTTAAAATCCCTTCAAAATTTGAATTTGTTTCATATCAACCTATCCCAGGATGGAAGTTCAGCGAAACAAAAGATGCAAACGGTACTGTTACATCCGTAACTTGGAGTGCACAAAACGAAGGTATTTTAGCAGGACAATTTCAACAATTCGTATTTATGGCCAAAAACCCAGACGCTGAAGTAAATGGAGCTTGGGATGCATACCAATATTATAAAGATGGCAGTATTGTTGAGTGGACTGGTGACGAAAAATCAGAAGCACCACACTCGATTACAAATATTGTAAAAGACACAACTGCAAAAGGTGAAACTGTTAAAGCTACGGAAGTTAAGAAAGATACTGAAAAATCAAATTCAAGTAATACTTCTTTGGTTATGTCGATTGTGGCAGCTGTTCTTTCGGTGATTGCTTTATTGGTTGCGATTCTTAAGAAGAAATAAGATTATGTGAGGGAGTCCCCGAGACCCCTCATTTTTTTATGGGAATGATGTAGCGAAGTTGAGGCTCAGCTGCAATTAAATTTGTTAGAATAGCAAACAAATGAAGATATGCTGCAAATAAAAAGTGTACTGCAAATAAAATCTGATAATCGCAACTGTATTATGACCTTGAATACACTACAAAAGAAGTTCATTTCAAATAGAAAACTGCTCTATAGAATAAAAACTAGATAAAAATCTGCTAATTAACAATAAAAAAGAGCAATTTTATCAACCAAAAATGAAAGCACTGTTCAAATACCTCACACTGCTATAAAAATAAAAACCTGTTCCCGATAAAAACCAAGGAACAGGTTCAAAATATAATCAATCAACTAAAATATCTTCCGCTGTTGTCGATCATCCTTCAAAATTTCCACAGCTTCTCTAAATCTCTGTGAATGAACAATTTCACGCTCTCTTAAAAATCTTAAACTATCATTTAAATCTGGGTCATCAGAAAGATCAATGATCCATTGATACGTTGCCCTAGCCTTTTCTTCAGCTGCAATATCTTCATATAAATCCGCAATTGGATCACCTTTTGCTTGAATATAGGCAGTAGTAAATGGTACACCATCTGAATTATGGTAGAACAATGCGCTATCATGAGATGCATAATGTGTATCTAAGCCGGCAGCTTTCATTTGGTCTGGAGTTGCGTCTTTTGTTAACTTATAAATCATCGTAGCAATCATTTCTAAATGAGCAAATTCCTCTGTACCAATATCCGTTAAAAGTCCAATAACTTTATCTGGAATAGAATATCGCTGATTTAAGTATCTTAAAGCAGCTGCTAGCTCACCGTCTGCTCCTCCATATTGTTCAACTAAAAATTTGGCAAGCATTGGGTTACAAGTACTTACTTTAACTGGATATTGTAACTTTTTTTGATAAACCCACATGAATACTCCCTCCTTCTAAACCTGCCATGGCCATGGGCCTTTATGCCAGTTCCAGTTTTGATCTGAATAACTGCCACCAAATTGATATAATGGTCCATATTTTGATTCGAAATTAGCTTCGATTTGCTTTTTATATTGAACATATTGATTAAATTGGTTGATTGCATTTTGATCATTGGGATGAGTATCTAAATATAAAGTTAGTTCTACAAGTACGAAGTCAACAGCTTGCAGTTCCTCTAAATCCTGATAATACTCTGGAGGAAGTTGCTCAGTCATTCTTAATCCCTCCTAGCTTTATATGGATTTTCGTAATAGTCATAAAACACTTTCCATAAAGTACCCTTTTTTAATGCCTCTTTGTAAGAAAATTGCTCTAGTCCTGGTGGCTGAAATCCTAAATATAAGTGTGGAGGTGTAGAGTAATATTTTGTACCAATTGGTGGACACGGGTCATTTGGGCCATGAAAAACATTCCATGATTTCACAGGGGTAAATTGAAGTCCTTGATTATTTTCGTTCAAACTGATCACTCCCTCAAATAAAAAGACATCCACTATTTTCACTATATTCAACAGAAATATAAAAAATGTATTTTTATCGTTCTACGAAAGTTCTGTTATTTACTTCAAATGCTGATCGAATACCCGATTCAACTGCGCCTTCAATCCATGCAGGTGCAGAAGATGTATGTTCACCAGCAAAATGAACTCTCCCCTCAGGAGTAGAAATATATGGTGTAAGCTCTCTGTTTTGTTCTGGTTTGAACATAGAAAACGCTCCTCCAGAGTACGGATAAAGAGCCCAACTATGAGTGTAACCAGTAATAAATTCTGTATAAACTTGATTACCATGGATAGTCGCCAAATTACTTAAAGCATTCATTATCCGATCATTTTCAGACATACTATCCCATATCAATGCATCATCTTCCCATGTGTAGCTAGCTAAAACGATTCCCGATCCATTTTTACCATTATGATTACTTGGATAATATGCAAACCGGATTGGTAAATCTGTTGTTAATTTCCCACCTAAAGTCCCATCTTTCTCCCAAAATCTACTTTTAAATTGAAGTCCAATTTTAGTAGAAGGAACATAGTGTAATTCTCTAATTGCTTTCCATTTATCATAAGAAAAAGAGTTTCTTGGAACCACTTCGATGAAGTTTAATAACGAAAAGGGGATAGTAATAATGGCATAGTCAGCAGTAGTTTGATAAGGCAGATGGCTTGTATAATGATCTGAATGAATTGTTACTTGATTATTTTCTTGCACGATTTTATTCATTTTTTGTCCAAAAAATAGATTATCCTTCAATTGTGTTAAAAACTTTTTAGGTAGTTGATCATTTCCACCAGTAATCTCGTAAAATTTAATTTCCTTTGAGAATAATACTATGAACTCTCTTAAGATTGCAGTAAAAGCAAGCTCAGGAAATCCCTCCATCCCTTGAAGTACTTTTACTTCCTCTACAGCACCAGGCGACAAAGGTGTTCCGATTGGGTTATATCTTAAAAATGAATCCATCGAATGCTGATCATAATTTTCAATAATAGTTTTCCAATTTTCATCAGGGTTCTGATTAATAAAATCCATTGCTTTTTTTAGCGATTTTTCAATTAACTGATCAACATTTACCCCTTTTTCACTATCTGCTACACGATAACCTAATATATCTGGGTTTTGTTCATATTGTTTTTGGGTTGTTTTTACTCCGTTAACGTAGATAATATCCTCTGACTTCCCATTTATAAAATCGTTTATCTTTAAATTGAATTTACGAATATATTCGAGTACAAGCTTGTGATTAGAAGCAATACGCATTGCACCCAATTCCAAATATTGATCATTAATAAAAGGTGCTCTTTTCGTAAAAATCCGTCCACCTACTCGGCCATTTGCTTCTAAAATTGTCACCTCATGTCCCGCTTCTTTTAATAAAGAACCTGCTACTAATCCTGAGATTCCCGCTCCTACTATAACAATCTTTTTCGGATTATTTGTCCGCTCTAGTCCATTTTGTATTAAAGTAACCATTTCATCCTTCGATAAACGCCTACCAGATGTACTATTCATGTTCCCTCTCCTAAAAAAATTATTTTAGTTCATAAGATTTTTATTCAGTGAAATATTTCATTAGAATAACAAATCGTTTTATGCATTAATTTTTTTTGGGAATTTTTAACAGTTTGATTAAGAGGTATTTAATAAAAAAACACTCACTTTATGTGAGTGTTCGGTGTGTATCCACATTTTAAAGCACTAAATCTACTAACTAGTTATCCACCAAATCCTTTTGTAATAAATTGTATTACTATAGGACCAAGTATAACGATAAATAGAGCTGGAAAGATGAAAAATACCATAGGAAATAACATTTTAATAGGTGCCTTCATGGCCTGTTCACGCGCAGCTTCACGGCGTTGTTCTCTTATTCGTGTTGTTAGATTCCGTAGTACCTTTGCCATACCAATCCCAAGTTGGTCTGCTTGAATAAGAGATGTAATAATGCTTTGAAAAGTGTCAGACGGTACGCGTTTTCGAAGCTCATAAAATGCTTCCCTTCTTGATTTACCTAGCTTCATATCTTCGAGCATCTGTCTGAATTCTTCGGTAATTGGCCCTTTCATTTTTTGACATACTACTGCAATTGACGCATCTAATCCCATACCAGCTTCGATTAGTAAATTTACAGTATCAAAAAAGTCAGCCATATTTTTATTAATTTCTTTTATCCGTTGCGTCTTTTTTTTAGCTAAATAAAATATCGGGTATCGAAATCCTAGCATCGCTACTGCTACGGACAATACCCATACCATTGCCTTATTACTAGCAATCGGAAGAAATAATATAAAAATGATAAATGCTCCGATAGAGCTTATCAAAATCTGGACTAAACGAAATTCAATTGCTGATAATTTAAATGGATATCCTGCATCGCGTAGCATGACATCTAGCTTTTTTATATCAGTTTTAGAGACTCTTTCGCTTACTTGCTGTACCCCTTTTTGCCAGTACAATTTTAATAACTGATTTCTTTTATTTTCTTTTTTATTTAACACTATATTATTTTTATTTCGCTCACCAAAATAATTATTTACTCGTTGCTTTAAAGCAATTTCTCGTTTGTAAAACGAAAATAAAACTCCTGCTGTTAGCAATGTAAAACAAATTGTGGCTAATAGAAAGACAATAAAATGCAGCATTTTTACACCTCAATTTTGATAATCTTCTGAATAATCAACCATCCAATCAAACAAGAAATACTCGCAGCAAAAATCATAAATAATCCTAACGGATGATGTAGCATTGGTCTAAAAAAATCTGGGCTAAAAAAATATAAATATGTACCTAAAGCCGCAGGTAATAAAGTAATAACCCAAGATGACATTCTTCCTTGAGCAGTTAATGTTTTTAATTCCTCTAATACGCGAATTCTCCCACGTATTGTGTCTTCCATCGTTTCCATTAGTTCGGCTAGGTTTCCCCCACTTGTACGTTGGGCTAGAACTGCTTGTACAACTACCTCTAATTCTTTATTTGGTAGTCGTTCTACCAAATCTTGAAATGCTTTTTCAAAAGGTACACCTAGCCCTACTTCTCGAAATACACGTACGAATTCAGGCCCTAATGGATCTGACATTTCTTTTCCTGCTAATTGAATTGCTTGCATAAAGCTAAAGCCTGATCTCATAGAGTTCGCCATCATACCTAACGTTTCGATTAACTGAGTAGAAATTAAATTTAAGCGCTTGTTTCTCTTTCTATCCATATTAAAAGATGGAAGTACAAACCCAGCAATCAGCGCTGTAATAATTAACAAAATATTCCATTCTAGTAAGAGTACAAATAGTCCTGAACCTATTGCAACTACCAGCCTTAGGACGAAAAACTCCTCTGGTTTTAATTTACTTCCAGCTTCCTGTAGCTTCTTTTCAGACTTCTGAACAAAGCTAACCCCATAAAATGACTTTGACGTTGCAGTAATAAACCCCTTAAAAAGAGATTGTTTTTGTTTAGTTCTTTTTGTTCCCTCTGAATTAGAAGATAATGGAATAAATTCATTAATTCGTCGTTTTGCACGTCTTCGTTTTATACCATTGTTAACCACAATATAAAAGAGAAGAGTTGAAACAGCAAACACAATTAACAATTCTAAAAATAATTTCATATTACCACTCTCCAACAAACATTGAAGCAGGTAGTTCAAAGCCGTTCAACTCTAATTGCTCGCCTACTTTTGGACGAATTCCGGTCGAGACAAACTTTCCTTCGATTATCCCATCAGTACTTCTACCTGTCTCACGGAATACATATAAATCTTGAAGGACGATTGTATCTCCTTCCATTCCTATAACCTCAGTTATATGAGTGATTTTTCTCGTGCCATCTTTCATACGTGATTGTTGTACGATAATATCGATTGCACTTGCAATTTGCTCACGAATTGCACGTACTGGCAAGTCAAATCCAGCCATTAATACCATTGTTTCTAAACGAGATAGAATATCTCTTGGAGAGTTCGCGTGTCCAGTGCTCAAACTGCCATCGTGACCGGTATTCATTGCTTGTAGCATATCTAACGCTTCTGCACCACGAACCTCACCGACAACAATTCGATCTGGACGCATACGAAGTGAGTTTCGTACTAAATCTCGTATTGTTATTTGACCTTTTCCTTCAATATTAGGAGGTCTAGATTCTAAAGAGACAATATGATCTTGATACAATTTTAGTTCTGCAGCATCCTCAATTGTTACAATACGCTCATCATTAGGAATAAATGATGATAGTACATTTAGGGATGTTGTTTTTCCAGATCCAGTACCACCACTGATAAAAATATTTAAACGAGATTTAACACATGCATCAAGGAATTTCGCCATATTCTCATCCATAGTACCAAATCTTACTAAATCTTCTACTTTAAAGGGGGTATCTGAAAATTTTCGTATTGTTAAGGATGGTCCTTTCAGCGAAAGCGGAGGAATAATCGCATTTACACGAGATCCGTCCGGTAAACGGGCATCCACCATAGGTGAGCTTTCATCAACTCGTCTCCCAATAGGGGCTACAATTCTTTCTATTACTCGAATAACATGTTGATCATCTCTAAATTCTGCATTTGACTTATAAAGCTTCCCTTTTTGCTCATAGTAAATTTCACTTGAACTATTCACCATTATCTCAGAAATACGAGAGTCCTCTAATAATGGCGTGATAGGACCATATGCCAAAAGTTCGTGTTCAACAAAAGTTAGAAGCTCTTTTTTCTCTTCAAATGTAAAGCGTGCTCCTTCTTGTTCCAAAAAGGTTGCACCTAATTGTTGAATTTTCTCTTTTTCCTGCTCAATATCATTATTATTATATTTCTTAAGCTCTTCTACTAAGTAATTGTGTAAAATTGATTCTATTTCCCAAAAATCTTTCGTTTTTACTACTGCTGTAGAACCAAGTTGAACCTCGCGAGAATCACTTTTTCCTTCATCACTAAATCGTTTAAACAGTGACATACTTCTTCCCAACCTTTTATTTTCTTATAAAGAAATTCCTCTTATTTTTTTTCTTAGCTTCTAAAACATGATTATCTTCAATGAATAATTTATCTATTAACGAGAAGATGGCCTTTGCTACCGGAGTTTTAGCATGAGTCAAGACAAATGGAGTACCTTGATTTACAGATGGATTTACTACGCTCTCTTGACTTGGTATAACTGTGTAAATTGACATCCCAAGAATTCCCTCAATTTTTTGGGGCTCTAATGTCTTTAATTTTGTTTGACGATTTAATATGAGTTTCGTGTTTCCTTTTAAATTTAGTGACTCAAGGGTGTCAATAAATAACTTGCTATTTCGTAGTGCCGGAAGATCATTCGATGTAAGTATTAAAATTTCATCTGATTTTTTTAAACAGCTCAAATGAATTTCTGATAAATAAGCTGATGTATCAATTAAAATAACATCAAACATTTTTTTACACTCATCAATTGCTGCTTTAATGTGCTCCTCTTTAATGATTTCAAAAAACTCAGGACGAGGAGGTGCCGCTAGTACATACAAACCGCATTCATGTTTACTCATATATTGGTCAATTGCTGAATGAGTGTAACCATATCCTTCTTTTACCCACTCGTATATCGTACGCTTCGGCTTCAAATCATAATACATTGCAATATCGCCAAACTGAAGGTCTGCATCAATTACAGCAACTTTTTTTCCTTTCTTAGCAAGAGCAGTTGCAAAATTTACAATCAAAGTTGTACGTCCCGCTCCACCTTTTGTGCTACAAATCGAAATAACCCTACTATCACTTTTTAAAAGACTAGGAGAATACAATTTTTCTTTTTTAGCACGGTGAGTCATATATTTTTCTGCTTGTACAATAACCTTCAATAAATCTTCAAATTCATATGAAGTACGTAAAATATCCGAAGCCCCAGCATGCATAGCTTTCTTAACATTTTCCATATTGTCCGGAACTATAAGGACAATGTATACATGTGGATACATTACGGAAATTTCTCTACAAAGATCATATACGTTATAAATTGTAATGGCTTTAATGAATAGAATTGCTTTATCGTCTTGGATAATGTGCTGGTGTAAATCTTCTAATCTCAAAACGCTATTTAATGTATGATTTTTTCGAGTTAATATCTCCTCAATTTCTCCTGGTGGAGTGTTGGTATCGGAAAAATAGAACCAATTGATCTCCATTAATTATCTTCTCCTTTTACAACTTCACTTGTCACTCGGATATCCTTTGTTTCTTTATTTTTGTCTTTTACATTACGCAGCATAAAATAAAAACCGTCCTTATCCTGTGAGGCAAGACTTAAAGTTAAACCTTCTTCTGGAGCGACTTCTACGGTGATTGTTTCATAATTAAGTGCTTCATCTGGACTATCCGATGCTTTACCAGAAGCTAGTACTTTTATATCTTGAAAAGCTAACACAGCTGAATGAATATCCTTCTTTGTTTTTGAATCCTTATATGTTTCATAGGCAATTATATCGACCATTGAATTAGGTTCAATATATCCCGATACTCCTTGTTCTAATCCGACTTTTAAAGAAATAGCTCTTTTTCCTTCACTTACTGGAAGCATTTCATTGTTCATTTTTCTTATAGAATTTTTATTATCCTCTGATTTTTCTGTTTGAATACTAGTCTTCTCAACTGGTTTTTCGGTTTCCTTAGCAGATGTAGGAGTTGCCGTTTTTGAGAATGTCGTAACGTATAAAACCAATGCAGTAACAATCCCAAATATTAAAGACCAAATCCATATTCGTTTTGTGTTCATGTGTTCCCCCTAAAAGTTAGAATATCTATTCTGCTAGCCTTACACCTTGAATATTGTATTGACTGAATTGACCAACTGGGTTACTAGCCGATCTGTCAATTTCCCCAACACCTACCATTTTTATAAACTGCCCACTGATACTCTTTCCATTAATACCATCTATCCAGTATGCAGCTAATCCAATTATTGTTACAGTAGCCCTCCCATTTATATTATCCCACGATTGGACGACTGGAAGAATTATTACACGATCACATGAATTATCAGCTGTCTCATAATTCTGACATTGTGGTTTATTTGCATCATTTTTTTTCAACACATCAATAGCAAGCTTTACTTGTCCCAACATTGTGCCCGGTTCTGTTGATACAGCTACAGCATCGTCTTCTTGTTCTCCTTGATTAGAACCACCGATTGACATTTCGCTACCGTTTATAATCGCATCTGCCAAACTTTTTGCTCCTGTTCCATTTAATGAAAGGTAGCCACAATTTCCTTTATTATTTCCGTTACCATTCTTTTTAATAGTACAAGTTAGGTTTGCTAGTTTTCTTGGATTTGGATCTCTTTTAACAACATCTGAAGATACAGCTATAGGCGTAATCCCCTTCCCTGATTTTAACGGTCTTAAAATTGCTTTAGCAGTTGCATTTACTTCCATTTCTTTAATTCCTATAACTCTTGCAAATGTCATTGGTACTTTTGATTTTTTAGTTGCTCTTATTGACTTATCATTAAGATCTGTTGTTATATTGGTGTCTTCTGAGTCAATTGGATCAATAAGGGTAAGTCCATTATTTTTTGCAATTTCCATTGCAACAGACTCAGGTGTCAAATTTGGTGATGGTTTTTCAGTTAACAGTAATTGAGCTCCCCCTAAAACTCCTGCATCTAAAGCGTTCTGAAGTTTGCTTTTTTCCGAATACAATCTTCCTACGTCTATTACAATTGCAGTAATACCGAGTAAAAACACCATTAATAAAGCAACAAAAACAAACGTGGCACCATTTTCATTTTTTATTTTTAAAATTAATTTAGGTAAATTTTTCATTTATTCCAACCTCATTATAGTGGTACTTTTTAATGTTAAATCACCAACAATCTGACTAATAACAGGAGTCAAAAAACTCACAGGATACGTTATCGTAATCTTTACTTTACTTCCTGATGTACGGGTATTAGATGGATCAAAATCAATTTTGACATTTTCCTTGGTTAACTTGATACTGGTTGCATCGGTAACAGCTACACTCCTAATTGTATCATCGTCCTTGCCAATGCTTGCTGTCCTTGCTGCTTCACGGCCTGCATGATCTAATGTTAAATAAACATGAAAAATTCGCCCGAAATCTACGATACCTAGTAAAAGCATTACTAAAAGTGGAAGGACTAATGCAAATTCTACTAGCGATTGACCTTTTTCTGACTTCATTTCATCACTCCAATGATAACTTCACATAATGTCCCGAGTACAATCGCTACTCCATAGGGAAATGATATACTGGATTTCTTATTTTCATTAAGTAATATTGAACCAATACTACTTCTTAAGAAAACCATTATAAAAAAGAATGATTTAATCGAATTCCAAATTCCTTTATTCTTCATAATTAGAAAGACCGAAATAAATCCACCAATTAAGGCTATATATATAAAAGAGTAAAATGTAAACATTGTACCAGTTAATGCGCCTATAGCTGCCAATAGTTTTACATCTCCTGCACCCATTCCACCTAAAATGTAAGGAATTAACAGAAAGGCTGCACCAGCAAGAAATCCTTTCCCACTGAAAAGAAACCCTTCCAATCCGAGGGTGGCAGTGTTGTAAACAAAACCTATTAAGATGGCAGGGAGAGTAACGATGTTCAAAATTTTTCTTTTTCGAACGTCTGTAATTAGTGAAATTAATAATGTTATTCCAAGAATAGTATATATAAACATAAAACTAACCTCTGCTTTGATAGAATGAGAGCCCTACTAATTTTAAGTAGGGCTTTAAATTCATATATTTTTACAAAATAAATGCAAAATCTAACTAATTAATGTCCAAGTGCGTTGTCAATCGCATCTGAAACTTTTTTGAATAAACCAGTTTTTGCATCACCTAAAGTAGCTTGTAATACAAGCACAGCTGCAGCAACTACTCCTACAACACCAGCAATTAATAAACCGTACTCTGACAAACCTTGTCCTTCTTCTGCTACTACTAAATTCTTGAATTTGTTTAACATTGTTAATTTCCTCCCGTTGTTTGTTTTTAAGTTTATGTATTTAAAGTAGATTGAGAGACTTGTATTTAAATCTTTCTGACTACCTGATACCAAAAAGTGTTTTTCTTCATCTAAAAATTTTAAAAAGTAATAGTTTCATAGAACTAATCACTTAATCATTTCGAATAAAGGAAGAACTAAGTCACTTATTTCTTTTCCTAAAAGATCTACCAGTACAACAACTACACCTACAACTCCGAGTAAAACAAGACCGTACTCTACCAACGCTTGTCCATCTTCTTTCAAGTTAAGTTTTTTGAATACTGATAGCATCTTGATCCCCCATATTCTCAAATGATTCTGAAATTTAACAACGAGTTGTTATGTATTACATTTTTATTATAAAATTCGTAACATTTGTAATATTAATTTTACAATTCTTAGTTTAATGGAATTCTAACAATTACTGTATTGGGGGAATTCGAACGTTTTTTATAAAAAAAAATGGAGAAATAGCCCATTTTTCATTTAATAATTTCAAATTCTCCTTATTTCCCAAAAGAATCACCAAAATCATAATTTGGGGGATTTTGTAAAATAAGAGCAAAAAGTGAAACTAAATGGTAAATATTGGTGTAGTTTTTACCAATTACCTGTATTGAGAACAAAATAATACTCTACTATACTTACTGTAAATCTATAAATCACTAAGAAATGAGTGTGTAACATGTTAATGGCATCTAACAAAGACTTAGATAAAACGATTCCTTATAAAATAAAAAAAGCAGATAAATTCGCAACTAGACTCAAAGGTCTTATGTTCCGAAAAAGACCACTAGATCAAGAAGGTCTCTGGATAATCCCATGCAATTCAATCCATATGTGTTTTATGAACTTTCCAATTGACGTAGTTTTTATAAGCAAAAATAAGAAAATCGTAAAACTAATTAACAATCTTCAACCATGGAAGTTTGTTGCGCCAGTTTCTGATGCTTATTCTGTATTAGAGCTTCCTGTTGGAGTAATAGAAAAGTTTAAATTAGAAGTAGGACAGATTCTTGATTTATAAGCAGAAATAACAAAACAACACCCACTTAAATTGTGAGTGTTGTTTTTTACTAAAGTTTTATTCTTTAATAAATTCCTTCGTACTTCTTACAGTATCAATCTGACGAACCATTCCTTCAATTTCATCACGTTTTGGTTCTAAGAATGGAGGTAGAGATAACTTTTCACCAAGTGTCTCGTAAGGTTCATCTCCCATAAATCCTGGTCCATCTGTTGCAAATTCGAATAGAATTTGTGGAGCAACTCTTGCGTATAATGATTCAAAGAAATGACGATCTACATAGCCAGAGTTTGGTAATTTAAATGAGTCAAGACGTTTAATCCACTCTTTTAATACAGATGTATCTTCTACGCGGAATGCCACATGGTGAACAGTACCGAAGCCTTGGTATGCTTGTGGTAGTATTTCATTGTGTTCTGCGATAATTTGTGCTCCGTTTCCACCTTCACCGACTTCGAATAAGTGGAATGAATCTTCTTTATCAATTTCTTTAAATAAAAGTACTTTTTCAACTACTTCTTTAAAGAATTCGAAATTAGCTACTCGGATAAAAATTGGTCCTAGTCCTGTAATTGCGTATTCTAATGGGATTGGTCCTTTTTGCCATGGTGTGCCTGAGGCAATGCCTTTATTATGTTCATCTGAAATTAATTGATATTGTTGGTCGTCGAAATCAACAAAAGATAATGATTTCTTACCAAATTGTGTTTTGATTCCTGAGTGTTTCACTTCTAATCGGTCAAAACGCTTCACCCAATAATCTAATGCTGCATCAGTTGGTACTCGGAAAGATGTTTTTGAAATTTCATTTGTTCCATGTACTCCTTTTGGAATTCCAGGGAAATCGAAAAATGTCATGTCCGTTCCTGCACTTCCCTTATCGTCTGCGAAGAATAAATGATACGTTTGAATATCGTCCTGATTGACCGTTTTCTTTACTAAACGCATTCCTAAAACATAAGTAAAAAATTCATAGTTTTTTTCTGCACTGCTAGTTATTGCTGTTACATGATGGATCCCTTTTAAGCCGTTCATACGAATTCCTCCATTTAAATTAGTTATTTATATATAAGCTCTTTTATTTTGTGAATCTATTGCTGAAGAATACTAAAAAAATTAGTAAAAAGTTAGTAAAAATTTATTTTGAATTCAATATATCTCGAATTCGAGATAAATATATCATGTAATTCATTTTCCGTCAAATGGTCAAAAAAAATGACTCAGACAAATTTGTCAAAGTCATTTTCTAAATGGTCGATCTAGTTCAAAAAGCTTGCGATATCGGTCTTCAGTTTTGATAAGTTCATCGTGTGAGCCTTTCATTGCAATCTTACCTTTATCTAAGAAAAGAATATGATCAGCCATTTCTGCACCGATTAAATGGTGTGTGATCCATAATACTGTTTTTCCTTCTAATACCTTAAAAATTGTTTGAAGTAGTTTTCGTTCTGTTATTGAATCTAATCCGACAGTTGGTTCATCTAAAATAACTATTGGTGTATTTTGAAGAAGTATTCTAGCTAAGGCTATTCTTTGTCGTTCTCCACCAGAGAATCTTACACCGGTTTCTTGCATAGGTGTATTATAGCCTTCTGGAAGTGAGGCAATATAATCATGCAGTTCAACCATCTTCGTTACTTCTATTACTTCTTCGTCACTTGCTTTTGGATTTCCTAAACGTATATTATTGATAACTGTAGTATCAAATAAATATGGCTTTTGATTAAGTACAGACACTACTTTTGAAATTTGGTCTCCTAAAGCTATACTTTCAATCTCATTTATTTTAACGTTTCCTCCAATAGGAGTTTCTACTCCTTCAATTAGCTTAAGAATGGTCGATTTACCTGAACCACTCGGACCTAATAAAGCAGTTTTTTTGTTTTCCTCAATTGTAAAAGAAACATTCTTTAAGATAGTTTCGCTTTCCGAGTAATGAAAAGTTACATCTTTAAACTCGATTTTTCGATAATCTTTAATATCTCCTTCGATAATAGGTGATTCCTGATTACGACTCACTTCTTTAATCCCTTCTAAACGGTTGATTGAATCAGTATATAGAGGGACACTTCCAAGAGAATTTGATAGTGGAATAAAAGCTTCTGTTAAAGGAAATAAAACTAAAACAAATGCAGCGATAAAAGTCTTAGGAATATCTCCAGCTAAACTTTCATTACCTGCCCAATAAAGCATCATTAAAACTAAAATTGCTACAATAAATTGTGCAATTAAATCGCGTCTTCTTCTAAATCCTTTTTCCTTACTTTGGATGTTTCTTAACGATTCATCCATTTCTCTATATTGTTTTATAAAGCTATTTTGTTTACCACTAAACAGCCAATCACTTATACCCATAACTGCATCAGTTAAATTTTCATATAAATGACTCTTTTCCTTTTTTATTTGGTAAGTTCGCGCTTTTTCAACTAATAATGAAAAATACGGTAGAACACCTATTAAAACAAAGGAAATTACTGCTGTTAAGATTGCAAATGGAATAGAGAAGAAACCAAGAGCAACAACCGATATAAAATAAATAAACAATGCGGCAATTCCAGGAAAAATAGTTTTTAAATAAATATCCTGTAAATATTCAATATCATTTGCTAAAAGACCTAAAATATCCCCTGTTTTAAACTTTGAATTGATATTAAGTGCATACGGTTCAAGATTACTAAATAATCTTGTTCTCATTCTAGATAAGATTTTTAAAATTGTATTGTGTCCGACTAATCTTTCAACATATTTAGAGGCTGACCTTAAGATACCAAAAGTGCGTACAGCTACGATTGGGACATAAATCATTAAAATATTTTCAGGTCTAGTTGCTGCTTTAGAGATTAAATAGCCGGAAGTGTACATAAGAGAAGCCGCTGCAAAGATAGTCAGTGAACTTAAGAAAATCACTACTATAAATAAACGACGATTTTCTTTTATATATGGTAAAATCCATCCATTTTTATTTAACATACATTTACCTTCTAACTATGAATTAATCGATAATAATGTCCATTTTTCATTAATAGTTCTTCATGGGTACCAACTTCAATGATACTACCCTCATTCATCACAATAATTTGATCCATTTCTTTCATCCAATGTAAGCGATGTGTAGCCAAAAACACTAATTTATTAGAAAATAACTGAAGCATTGTTTGTTTTAATTCAAACTCAGTTTCAATATCAAGATGACTAGTAGGTTCATCTAACAAAAGAATTGGTCTATTTTCAAGATATGCTCTAGCAAGGGCGACGCGTTGACTTTGCCCGCCACTTAAAGCTCTTCCACCTTCACCAATTTTTTCGTCTAATCCTTTTGGCAATTCTTCTATTAAAGAAGTTAACCCAGCTTGAACTGCTGCATTTTCAATTTCTTCTTTAGTAGCATTAGGTTTATAAAAGCTAATATTATCGTTTAATGATTTTGAGAAAATATAAGGACTTTGTGGAATGTAGATTAACTGTTTATGCCAATCTTTTATTTGCAGATGTGATACCTCTTCACCAGAAATTTGAATAGTCCCATTTGCTGGCTCTAAAAATCCACCTATTAAATCAATAAGCGTTGACTTACCAGAACCACTTTCTCCAACAATCCCAATTTTTTGAAACCCTGTTATATTCAAATTTATATTTGATAAAATCGTTTGACCATCTTTTTCGGGTTTTACTGAAACATCTTTAAAATTAATTTTACTTGCACGATTCCAATCTGAAAGAGGAGAAATTTCTTGATCTTTAAACTCCTGCTCATCTAAAATATCTTGCATTGTTTTTCCAGCTTCTTGACCATTTAATGTAGCATGATAATCAGCTCCAACTTCACGAACTGGTAAGAAATATTCAGGAGCTAAAATTAAAATTGTTAGTGCTGGCCCTAATAAAATTACTCCGTCAATCAATCGAAGTCCTAAAAAGACTGCAACTGTAGCGATTGACAGCATTGTGAATAAATCTAGTGCAAATGATGATAAAAAAGCTACTTTTAATGTGCCCATCGTTGCTTCTCTGTATCTTTCACTTACACTTTCTATCTTTTTAATATGTTTTCTACTTAAACCAAGAAATTTCAATGTTTCTAAACCACGTAATGAATCAGTAAAATGGTTCGATAAAATACGGTAAACCTTCCATTGTTTGTTTGATTTCTTTTTAGCTGCCAAACCGAGTAGAATCATAAAAATAATAATGATTGGAAATGTTACGATTAGTATAAGTGCAGAAACTTTATCAACAAAGAAAATATAGATTACGATTACTGGTGAGACAATTGCTAAGTTAATCATTTTCAATGGAACGATTTCTAGGTAATTTCTTAGTTGTGTAGTTCCTTCCATAATAAGCGTTACGATATTACCGGTTCCTGATTTTCTTGCAAATCTAGGTCCAAGTTTAAAGATTTTCTCCAATACTTTCATTTTCATTTCGGTTGAAGCAATGTCCGCAAAATGCTCTGAACATTTTTGTTTGATCGTCGACATAATATATCGACAGACAAATGCACTGATGAAGAAAATAGTAGCGTATAAAATATCGCTACTATTTTTTCCATTGAACAATCTGACAATAGCTTGTGAAAGCATATATGCCTGAATAATGATTGCTGTTACTTGTATAATTGTTAAAAAAGATAGGATTATTAATAAACGATTAATCCCTTTATATTTAATAAGATCTTTTCCCATTAATAAGTCAAATCCTTCTCATCCACTCTTTTTCTGAACACATAATAACTCCAAATTTGATAACCTAATACGAATGGTAATAATGTACATGCAACTATTGTCATTACTTTTAACGAATAAGGACCAGATGAAGCATTATAAACAGTTAAGTCATACGTATTTTTGATTGAACTAATCATGACTCTTGGGAACAGAGAAGTAAACAATGTCCCGACTGTTAGTACAATACCAAGGCCCGACATAGCAAACGACCAACCATCTCGCTTTTTAAGGATGAATATTGTAGCAAGAATATAAGATACTACGATTAATAAAATAAGTGGAATTGTTATATGTGCTTTTACTTTAAACATATCCGTTTCAAAATATGCCATACCAGTAAAGGCAACTAAGAATAAGAACACTGGTATGATTACCATACGTGCTAGAGAACGTGCACGGTTTCTTAATTCTCCAACCGTTTTTAATGTTAAAAACATTAATCCGTGTAAGAGACATAGTAATGTCACAGTTACACCGCCGACTACAGTAAATAAATTAACGTAATCAGTAAACCCTGCAGAAATATTCATATTTTGATCAATCGGCATCCCCTTAAGGATACTTGAGAATAATACACCGAATAGAAATGGTGGTAATAAACTACCGAAGAAAATGACCCAATCCCAGGATTTTGACCATTTTGAACTTTCGACTTTCCCTCTAAATTCAAAAGCAACTCCACGCCCGATTAATGCCATTAAAACAAATACAAACGGAATATAATATCCACTAAACATTGTTGCATACCAATTTGGGAATGCTGCAAAAATTGCTCCACCTGCAGTTAATAGCCACACTTCATTTGCATCCCAAAACGGGCCAATTGTATTTATTAATATTCTTCGTTCAGTATCATTTTTGGCTAGTAGCTTTGTAGATATACCTACACCAAAATCGAAGCCTTCTAAAAAGAAGAACCCGATAAATAAAACTGCTACGAGTAAAAACCATAATTCATTTAACGCAATCATACGATTGTCGCCTCCCTTTCAAACGGATCGACCGTAGGAACTTTTTCAGTTTCAACATGGTGTGTTCCTTTTTTAATTTCTTTCACAAACAAGTAAACTAAAACAACTGCTAAAATTGCATACATTGTTGTAAAAGTTGTGATTGAAAAAATGAGTGATCCTTTTGAAACATTAGGTGATACAGATGCAGCAGTAGTCATTAAACCGAATACAGTCCATGGTTGACGACCTATTTCCGTCATAACCCATCCAGCTGTATTTGCAATAAACGGTAAAGAAATTAGTAAAATTGATGCCTTTAAGAATAGATTTTTTGATTCTATTTTTTTACGATAGCTAAAATATAAACCTAGCATCGCCATTAAAATCATGACCATTCCTGCTCCAGCCATAATTCTAAAGCTCCAGAAAACTGTATTAACTGGTGGAATATAATTTCCAGGACCATATAATTTTTCATATTGTTTTTGTAAAGTATTCATACCAGGTACTTTACCTTCGAACTTCTCATAAGCTAAATAACTTAATAAATATGGTACTTCAACCTCATATTTATTTTCTTTCTTTTTCGAATCAATCAGACCAAAGACCATCCAGCTTGCTGGGTCACCGCTATCTTTCCATAGCCCTTCACTTGCAGCCATTTTCATTGGCTGTGTTTTCATTAAATGTTTTGCTTGAGAATGTCCACTAAATGCAACACCAATTCCTGCAATTAGAGCGAACACCATTGCAAGATTAAACGCCTTTTTAAAAAGTTCTGTTTCTTGTTTTTTTAAGATTTTATACGCACTTACACCCGCAACAAATAACGCTCCAGTTGCTAATGCTCCAGCAATTGTGTGAGGAAACTCAACTTTAAGTTGTGGATTTGTAATGATTGCTAAGAAGTCGGTCATTTCTGCACGGCCATTTTTAATTGCAAAGCCTACTGGCTCCTGCATGAAAGAATTGGCTGCTAAAATCCAAAACGCAGACATTAAAGTTCCGAAAGCAACTAGCCAAATACACATTAAATGAATTTTTTTATTAAGTCGTTCCCAACCAAATATCCAAATTCCTAAAAATGTAGACTCCATAAAAAATGCTAAAAGTGCTTCAATTGCAAGTGGCGCACCAAATACATCCCCTACAAAACGGGAATATTCAGACCAGTTCATACCAAATTGAAACTCTTGAATAATACCTGTCACAACACCAACTGCAAAATTAATTAAAAATAAGTGCCCAAAGAATTTTGTTAACTTTTTATATTCCTCTTTATTTCGAAAAACATACAATGTTTCCATTATTGCTACCATAAATACTAAACCGATTGAAAGTGGAACAAATAAAAAATGGAAAATTGTTGTGGAACCAAATTGTATTCTTGCAAGCTCTAATACACTCACAGTACATCCCCCTTAGGATAAAAATCATTTCAAAAAAAATTTTCATTATGCCCGAGCAAAACTTTGAACATTTTTTCACAAATAATTCATTAAGTAAATTTTAGAGAACCACTCAATGGTACTCTTGTTACTTATAGTTTACTTTTTCAAAGGGGTTTTGACTTAATCTTATTTGTCTAAATAGTGTCTATAAATTGTCTATTTTGTGACATGATTCACATTCACTGTTTAAGTTACTTTTTTTTGATAAAATAGTCGCCACATTTTTATTCCTTATTACTTAGCTGATTAAATGAAAAAACATTATTGAAGCAATCCTATATTGGCTTTGCTTCAATATGTTCCGGTTAAACTAAATAGTTATTCAAATTAAAAGGTATTTACAATCTGATTATTTTATTTAACGGTATTTAAGATTTCCAACAACGTGAAAAAGAGCCTTCTTTCAAGGAAGGCTCTTTTTTGTATTAAATCAGAATACTAATGTTTTGAAAATGGAGTGTATCATGTCTGCAAACTAAAGTGTAATTACCAATTTTAATTATGAAGGTACCTAATTAAAGTAAAGAATCAAGTTATTTTTTCGTAATGTTTCCAAATTTGTCTATTCAATTTATCGAAAAGTTAGTAAAAACAATTACCAAGCCACATCGTTTTATTTAAGAAATTACTCAATTCAATAATGAAACGATTGTTTGTATAGATAATTGTTAGACTTAAATTGTTCTTCTCGACAGGAGCACAACACAATAATCTTAATTGGGGGATTTACAAATGAAAAAAACAATTACATTGACAGTTTTAATTGGATCTCTAATTTTTAATACACATACACATGCTGATACAAAACAATCTATTCAACAAAATCATTTATTTAATAATACCTTATACCAATACTTTATCTTACCTAAACTATCAATAGCGAAAACATTTTCTAATAAATTACCTTCAAATAATTCCATACAACTTAGTGAATTTTTTAAATCTAATATAGTAAGTAACCTTGACCAAACTATTAAAAGTTTTAAAGAGACGAGTAACAACAATAATCACCAACAAAATACAACAATAGAAATACAAAATATACCATTTAAACTTTCACAACCAATTACACCTAATATTCCACTAATACCTGTTCAACCAGTAACACCTAACGTTCCACCAAATCCTGTTCATCCAATAAAACCAAACGTTCCATCAAAGCCTGCTAAGCCTGTAATACCAAATGTTCCATCAAAGCCTGCTCAACCAGTAATGCCAAATGTTCCATCAAAGCCTGCTCAACCAGTAATACCAAATGTTCCATCAAAGCCTGCTCAACCAGTAATACCAAATGTTCCATCAAAGCCTGCTCAACCAGTAATACCAAATACTCCATCAAAACCAATAGATCCGGCACCTGAAAATCCATCTAAAATCGAAGTGCCTGCTTCTTTATCTGCATATGAATCAAAAGTTATAGAATTAACTAATATAGAGAGAACAAAAGCTGGTATAAAACCTTTTAAAGCTAATAATGAATTATCTAAAGTTTCTCGTATTAAGTCAAAAGACATGACTGATAAAAATTATTTTGATCATAACAGTCCAACTTACGGTTCACCATTTGATATGATGAAAAAGTTTGGAATTTCTTATAATCATGCAGCTGAAAATATTGCAAAAGGACAAAAAACTCCAGAAGAGGTAGTAAAAGCATGGATGAATAGTGCAGGACACCGTGCAAATATTTTGAACGCTAAATTAGATCAAATTGGTGTAGGTTATGACTCACGTTCTAATGCATGGACACAAATGTTTATTTCTCAATAAATTTAATTATATAAACAAAAGCATCATCGTTCTTGATGTTGCTTTTGTTCGTATATTCAAGTTAAAGAATACTAGCTATAGAAAGTTTTTTTATATATAAATTGATTACCGCATTTGTTTTACTTTTAATTGAATAGGTTATCTATTCCAAACAACTACCGGATAAAATATTAAAAACTCTTGGTCTTATAATGACTAAGAGTTTTTTTCATTAAGAATTAATCTGGTAATATTTCGTGTAAATGTAGTCTTTTAGTAAAGTATTGATCAATAAACTTTCTAATTCCAGTTAATTCAGCTTCGGTTGGAAACGTAGATATTTTTAAAACTGGTAAATGTTCCTTCAAAAATTGACCTTTTAATGTTGATATCACTAAATCTAAATGATTGTGTCTCTTAATTACATCTATATCTGATAAATCATAAATTTTTATATCAAGGTGTTTTCCAAAGTGATAATCAAGAAGTTCGTAAATATAATCCAATTCAATATAGGTTCGACAAATCAATACAGTATTGATCTTCATACTATTTTTTTTGCGAATTAAAAAGGCATGTACTAATAAAAACAATTCTAAAATTTCTAGTTTTCCATATGACATAGTTTCATTCTCAAGATGCTTTTTTACTAAATTACCAATTCCAATAAATAATGGATGTTCCTCGACGTAAGGTAAAAATGGAAGCGCAGTATTCATGCGAGTATCCGTATAAAACTGAGTATCATACTTTGTACGTTTAATTGTTGAAAAATATTTATAAAGAAAGTCATCATCCTGAGCTAAATCAAAGTGCAAATAATCAGATAATCCATTTAAAAAATGTACACGAGGATCTTCTTTATTCTCTTTCATTTTAATACGTATTTTATAAAGCTCTTCAGTCATATTATTTGGCATAACTTCACTTAAAAGGCAGAGACAAAAGTATAAAATTTCTTGTGTTTGTTGTTCTCTAGTTGGACACTTTTCCATAAAGGGAAACATTTTCTTTGCAATATCAAAATACGCAGTATTTTTATATTTATCATATATATCTTTAGAAAAAGAAATATAACACTCCATAGAAATTCTTAAATTAATAATTTCTAAAATAAAAGATAAACGTTGAATAGCTCCAAGATGAAGAGTAATCGAAAGATCAGTTGTATAATTTACAATTGCATCTCGAAAATTTTGGAGATCTATATTTTTTAGATCGTTTAGATAATCTAGACCCTTATATTCCAAGTATTGCATCATAAATCGACGTACCTTTTTCTCGTCACCACTTAATTTAAAAGGACTAGTATCAAGAGTAATACCAGCTTCTTCTACAACTTCTTTTATCTGATCCAACTGTCTATATACAGTTGATCTACTTATATGAAAAGCTGTCGAAATTTCATTAATCGTCACACCGTTATTAAGAATAATATACTCTAAGATTTGAAAATATGGATTCTCATTTTTCATATAAGCCCATATCCCCTCAAGGGTACCGTTCGGAGATTTAATTAAACGCGCTCCCTCTGTTTCACTTTTTTCAATGAACCACCCTTTAGGTAAAGCTGAATTTAAAAAAGTAATATCTCTCCAAATCGTACTTCGAGAATACCCTGTCTTCTCGGATAAATCTGCTAAACTACACCAACCATTTTTTTCAAAAAGAAAATAAATTAAACTTGCATGTCGTTCATCAAATCTGTTCATAATATCACCTAACGTTCTTTTATAAATAAGTATTTTATTTAGCTTTTCCATTTCAATAAACTGTTATAACAAGTGGAGAATACTACTTAATCATCACAAACTTTAAGGAATTATTGCATCAAACTTTCAGATACTCCCTTATTTTTTCCTCTGCACTTGATAGACTTATATATTTGGAACTTTTTAATTTTCTCATTTACCAGCGAATATTTTTTTAGTAAATTCCCCTTCATTTGTTCCTATAAAGTAATTTTTAATTCATTAGATAATGAATTAATGTCCCCGTTTGTATAAACGGAATAAATACGAACAAAATACTTTCTAGTATCGTCAAAACCAAGTGATTGAATTTCGTTTCCGCCATAAATCTTACTGGACTTTGAATACAATAAAAATGGATCAATAGCAAATTCCGTGCCACGTCCATCTGCTCGAAAGCCAATATCTTCTTTTTTAAAGTGCTGTTTTTTAGGATAGATCCCCTTACCTCTTGTACTCCAACTATTCTGATTTCCATCTACAGATAGATATTGATAGTAAATTCCATTAAATATAGCAATTAGGTACATAATTGCCTTGGAATCTGGATGCCAACTAATTGTAAAATAACCTGAAACGCCGTCATTATTTCTATTGGTTGAAACTATTGGCTTATCATAATCATTCGACTCGATATATTCGTGTGCACTCCTAATATTTCCTGGATTAGCAAAAATTGATCTGGAAGCAAAAGGTAAATAAACTTTCTGTTTTTTAAACAAAGAACTATTTAAGTTTGAATTTAGATGTCCGGTATGTGACATACATTTACACCTCCACAAAACATATTATTTATTTTAGTGTAATTCATAAAATACCTTACCTCTGCATCTTAAATGAGATTTCATATTTCAAATTAGAAATAATTTCCTTAAGTAACAATAATAATAATTTATAAAAAAGGATTGAAATCTTTTTTTATTAGACTTCAATCCTTTTTATTATTTTATCGTTTTAAGCTTCGATTTCACTTAATTGGTTTTTCTTTGATAATTTAACACGAACTGCAAAGGTTACATTTGTTAAGATAATGAATAACACTGCAAATCCACATAAATAGTAGACTTGATCCCATACAAACCCTTTGCTAACAGAACTAGAGATTAATTCTCTGAATCCTTTTATAGCATACGTCATAGGTAAATATGGATGAATCGTTTGGAAAAATGTTGGTGTTAATGAAATTGGGAAAGTACCTGAAGTTCCACCAATTTGTAATAACATCATAACAAACACTAAATATTGCCCTATATTTCCTAATGTAACAGTTAAGAATTGTATTAATGAAAAGAAGGTCAAGCTAGTAATCATTGTAAACACTACGAACAACCACACGTTTTTCACATCAAGACCCATACCATAAATTAAAACCATATCTGCTACGATCGATTGCATGATTCCCACGAAGATTAGAACGCTATATTTACTAAAGAACCAAGCTAATCCAGTAGTCGGAGCAATAGAATTCTTTCTCATCGGATAAACTGAAGTGAACATTAACCCACCTGCAAATAGCCCAATTGATAAGATATAAGGTGTTAAACCTACACCATATTCTTTTACATTATTCAATTTATGAGAAACTAGCTCTGTCGGTTCTGCAAAGAATTTATCGGTTTCATCACTTGTTTTAACTTTGTTTACTTCATCTCCACCATCTTTCAGAGATTTATGAAGTTCTGTTGTTCCTTTTGTTAAATCAGTAGCTCCTTTTAATAAGTCTCCAGACCCACTATATAGCTTATTTGTACCATCAGATAGTTGTTTAGAACCATCATTTAATTGATTGATCCCTTGGACTAATTGGTCCCCGCCTGTATTTAATTTACCTAGGCCTATTGAAAGTAACGAACTTCCTTCACTTAATTCCTTTGTACCATTGTATAAAGCATTACTTCCTTGAGCTAGTTGATTTGCTCCATTAGATGCTTCTTCCAATTTACTATTAAATAAACCTAAATTTGCATTTAATTCTTTTTGTCCAGCAAGTAGATTATTTGAACCTTCATATAATTGACCTTGTGCAGCTGCAATTTGATCAACACCATTTTTAATTTGATTACTTCCTTTTGATAGTTGATCTAAGCTATTAGAGATTGCTTGTAATTTCTGTAAATCCTCTTTACTTAAAGTACCATCTTGCAATCCATTCACAATTGATTTAAGTGCATCATTTGTAGCACCCAAATTCTCATTAAATCCCGCTTCATTTTTTTGAAGTTGGGTAGCGCCAGCATAAGATTGTTTTAATCCAGCATTTAATTGGTTACTTCCAGCTTCTAGCTTAGAAGAGCCGGCTTCGATTTTATTGCCGCCTCCGACTAGTTGTGATAGGCCATTATTTAAATCACTTGAACCAGCTTTTAATGTACCAGTTCCATCCAGAAGAGCGTTTAAACCAGTATTTAATTTATTAGCACCATCATTTGATTGTTTAATACCATCTGATAATTGTGTCGCTCCACCTTTCAGTTTTGTACTTCCATTTTCAAATGTGATCATGCTGTCATTTAATTTTTTTAAATTTTTATTTAAAACATCAGTTCCATCTGTTATTTTTGCTGCACCATCATTGATTTTACCTGCACCATCAGATGCTTTTACCATGCCATTTCCAATATCCTTGAAATTATCAAATACTGTTTTAGCATATTGTTCTGTAATTTCTTTTGAGATATTAGCATTTACTTCTTTCATTGCGGTTGTTCCAATTTGTGCACCTACGTAGTTTTTACCCGCATTCGTGTAATAATTTAATTTCATTTTTTTCGGTTTTTCGTCTAATAACGTTGCTGCATTTTTAGAGAAATTAGAAGGTAATTCGATGACTAAATAATATTTTTCATCGTTTAATCCTTTCATTGCCTCTTTTTTATTTGTAACTTTCCATTTGAATGACTTATTATCTTTCAATCCTTCTACAAAATCTTTCCCTACATTAAGCTTTTTATCATTAAACTCAGTACCCTTGTCATTGTTAACAATTGCAACAGATAGTTTTTCCGTTTTATTATAAGGATTCCAATAAGCTGATAAGAAAATTAATGAGTAAAGCATTGGCACAAGACCAATCGCAATGATTGTTGCAATTGTCATTGGCTTCTTAAAAATATTTTTCCATTCCTGTTTAAACACAAAATCACTCCCCTTTTAGACCAACTGACCATTTTTGTGTTTCGGTCAATTTATTGCATATAAATAGTCTAATACTCCTTTTATAAAAAAATTAAAGGAAATACTAAACCATTCTCTCGATTATTTTCAAGTTTATTCAAGACCTTTGTTTCCTATTAGCCCAAATAAAACTAATTGCACCATTTTATTTATGGCGTCGTCTGTAATATGCTTTGGGTCTTTATCCAAAACACTTTTTTGTAGATTAAGAATCGATATAATCGTCGTAATCATACTTAAACTTAAAATCGGAATTTCTAAATGAAAATTTGTTTCTTTCGCGTGCATTCTAGCTTCTATTTCTTCTTCAATTGGTGTTTTACGATAGATTTGTTGAAAGAAAATTTCTGATAGCTCAGGGTGTCGTAAAGTTTCACTGATCAAAATCTCAATTTGATTTCGATTCTTTTCCACCCATTTAATCCTTTTCTCAACATATAACCTAAGCAATTCTTCAATTGAAAGTTCACTAAAGTCCTCTTCCATCCAAACGTCTTGAATATCTGGTTTGACACAAGTAATCAATACATCCAGCTTGCTTTTAAAATACTTATAAATCGTCGCTTCGGAAATTTTACTTTCCTTTGCAATTTGATTAATTGTCGTACCATCATAACCATTTTTCGCAAATAGTTGGATAGACTTTTCTAGGATGTGATGTTTTGTTCTTTCTCCCTTATTCACTTTTTACCTCCATAAAAAACGTTGTTAAAAAGGCATTAACTCTTAGTATTTAGCGTGCTGCAAAAAAGTAAGTGTTTATTCACTTTTATAGTATATTAACCAAAATGAATTTCGTCAACAAAAAGTAAGTGAATACTTACTTTTTTAATCTTTTTTTAATGTTACCTTTTTTTTGGATAATCATTAAAAAAATCGTTGCCTTCATCGACAGAATAATTTATTATTACACTTTGTAGTCAAAATTATTGGATAATTTTGCTAATATTCTTACAAAGGAGAGGGATTCATGACAGATTTGGTTTCAGTACTCAACGACTATCTATGGGCTAAATTACTTGTTATTTTATTAGTTGCAATCGGCCTATTTTTAACAGTTTATTTAGGATTTATTCAGTTTAAATTCTTCCCTGAAATGATTCGATTATTAGTTGATGGTCGAAACAGAGACAAAGACAAAAAGACTGTTTCTTCATTACAAGCATTTATGATCGGAATGGCTGCTCGTATTGGTACGGGGAATATTGCTGGTGTTGCAACAGCAGTTGCATTAGGTGGACCAGGTGCAGTATTTTGGATGTGGTTAATGGCATTAATTGGTTCAGCTTCAGCATTTGTATAAAGTACATTAGCTCAGCTTTATAAAGTGAAAGATGGCTCTTCATGGCGTGGTGGACCTGCTTATTATATGGAAAAAGCTTTAGGTAATCGAAAGCTTGGTGTTATTTTTAGTATTTTAATTACTTTATCTTTTGGTCTTATTTTTAATGCAGTACAAGCAAATACGATTGCTGCCTCTATTAATAATGAATTTGGCGTAAATACAAAAACAACTGCGATTGTACTGGCTATTATTACAGCACTTATTATTTTTGGTGGCGTACATTCAGTTGCTAAATTCTCAACTGTTTTAGTACCTATTAAAGCTGGTGTTTACATTATTTTAGCTTTATGGGTAATGATTTCAAATTTCGATATTTTACCAGATGTATTTGGTGCAATTTTCTCTGAAGGAATTTTTACGTTTAAACAAATGTTTGGCGGCGTTATGGGTGCTGCAGTACTTCACGGTATTCGTCGTGGATTATTCTCAAACGAAGCTGGAATGGGTTCTGCTCCAAACGCAGCTGCAACAGCTGACGTTACTCACCCTATAAAACAAGGTTTTATTCAAGCTTTAGGTGTAATTGTTGATACATTTATCATTTGTTCATCTACAGCTATGATTGTATTAGTTTCAGGCGTTTATAAAACATCTGAATTATCAGGTATTCCATTAACGCAAGAATCTTTACGTGTAAGTCTTGGTGATTTCGCTGCAACATTCGTTGCAATTTCAGTATTCTTATTTGCATTAAGTACAATTATGGGTAACTATTACTACGGTGAATCGAATATTAGCTTCATGAAGCATTCGAAAAAATCAATTTACGTATACCGTTTTGCTGTAATTGGAATGGTGTTATTCGGAGCATTATATAGCGCTGAATTAATTTGGTCTTTAGCTGATATTTTCATGGGATTAATGGTACTAGTTAATCTTTACGCAATTACGCGTTTAGCTAAAGTTGTAAAAGCTTTATTAAAAGATTATGTTTCTCAAAAGAAACAAGGTTTGGATCCAGTCTTCTCTGCTGATAAAATCGATAACTTACCAGGTCGTGATCAGTTAGAGGCTTGGGTTGATGAGAAAGACGTTAAGAAAAACGTTGGATAATACATTCTGAGTATCTACCCTTCATCTTTTAAGATGAGGGGTTATTTTTTTATAACTCTTCCCTAAAAAAAAGCCACCAACGAATTATTGGTGAAGTTAGTTCATCTGCACTTAATTTTATATACTGTCCTAATCTGATTTTTCAAGAAGGTTTTTAGATTTTTTGTTACCTTCTCCTACTAATATTTTTATACCTAAATAAATCCCAAGTGAGTTTAATAGTATATCATCAATATCGAAACTTCCTACAACATATTTCTTTTGTAAAAATTCTATAAGTATGACTAATAATATAGAAACTAAAATACAAATAGAAACTTTCATCGTTCTATAAAAGTAATAATAAACTATACATCCTAGAGGAATAAAAATTACAATATTCCCCACAATATTTGAAAAGATATAAATAAAGTCAGCTTTACTGTCTAAATATCCTAAAATCGTTTTAAACGGTATATAATTGTTTCTATAATGATTTCCCAGTGAGTTTCTTGAAAAAAGAACAGAAACCAAAAATACTATATAAGTAAGTGTAAATGCTCCGAAACCAAATTTACTAATATAGAATTTCCTATTTTTTTTATAGTACAAACCCATATTTATGATTATATTAACAATTAATACTAAACATAAAAATAAACTATATCCCAAAAAAGCATTTGCATATGGAATAAGCCTTGAAAGAAAGTCTCCAAGAAATGCTCTCATAACAAAAAGTACAAATAATGTAGATATTAGTAATGTAAATAGATTATTTAGTTTTATTTTCATAAAAGCCAAGTTCCCTTACCAAAATTGGCCTTTAACACCTACATACGATTTATCCTCGCCTTTAATAACTTCAAATGAAAGTCTATACTGACCATTGCCTACCCCTTCTTGATATGTTACTGAAGTATTTCCACGAAATGTTTGTGAAGCACTATTTACAGGGAGGTATAACCCTACTATACTTTTCTTTAATGGTGTTATTTTAATTGATTTTCCCCCTGCACTATATTGTTCGTGTTTTACATGTAACCACCCTTTAGAAATATTAAATGCATTTTTCGATTCTAAATACCCAGTTAGTTTCCCATCATACTTCTGAGTCGCAGATGCTGATTCTACAGATTTTGCGAAAAAGGGAAGGGACAAACAAATTACAAAAATAATTTTCTTCTTCATACTGACGCTCCTTTTTTAAATTTTTTTGTTTATTAATCTAGCATTAGTTTCAATTAAAAAATCCAAAACTAATAAAATATTAATATATTTTTAATGTATCATTTTAAACTTGACCATCACCCGAATAATCTGAAAACTTTGTGTACTTTCCATATTTTTCATAGTTCTGTCACAATAAAGTAGTATTCTTCATATTTCCAACTAACACTTTCATAAAATATTTCACAAAAATAAAAAAAACCGTCCAAAATATCAGACGGTCCTCCCTCTTCATTATAAAGTTCCCTATCCTAATAAGCAGTCCAACCAGCATCACCAGTAATAACTGTACCATTAACAAAGCTTGATTCATCTGAAGCAAGGAATAAAGCTATTTCTGCAATTTCTTCTGGTTTACCTACTCGTGGATTTACTCCTAATCCTGCTTGAATACGTCCCATACCAAATTCGTTAATATTTGTCATGGAGGAACCGATATTTGTTTCAACTCCACCGGGAGCAATTGCGTTGCATCGGATTCCATTCGTTGCGTACATGAAGCCAGTATTCTTCGTGAATCCAACAACTGCATGCTTAGACGCTGTATAAGCCGCTCCAGCTCTCGCCCCTTGAAGTCCACCTGCAGAAGCTACATTAATAATAACTCCTTGCTCTTTTTCTAAAAAGATCGGTAAGACTTTTCTTGTTGAGCGCATTACACTTGTAGTGTTTACAGCGAAAACTCTTTCCCACTTATCATCTTCAATATCACCAGCAGGTTCAAAGTTATCCATAATTCCTGCATTATTAACTAGAATATCTAACGTACCAAAAGTATCTACGGCAGTATCAATTAGGTTTTGAATATCATTTTCTTGTGCTACATTTGCCATAATAGCTATAGCGTCCCCACCGTTTGATTTTATTTCTTCTACGGTAACATTTGCAGCATCTGCATTAATATCAGATACAACCACTTTTGCACCTTCTTTAGCATAAAGGGTAGCAATTGCTTTCCCCATACCAGAACCAGCACCAGTTACTACAGCTACTTTATTTTGAAGTCTCATGATTTTCCCTCCAATTAATTATGATGTATTATGCTTTAACTGTTACCTTTTTTAATTTTACTGTTGCCTCTTCAGAAGCTGCTTGTTTAACTTTCTTGATAAAGAAAGAAAGTAATAATCCAAGGACACCTATTCCAACAATCACCAGGTAAGCATCGTTTATTCCGTTAATTGAAGCTTCTTTTATAATTTGAGCTTGTGTTAATCCCTTAGAAGCCGCTGTAGGAATTAAATCCTGTATATGCGTTTTAGTACGATCTGTCATAATTGTAACTAGAAGTGATGTACCAACCGCTCCGGCAACTTGACGAACTGTATTTGTAATTGCGGTACCGTGTGCATTTAATTGCTTTGGAAGTTGATTCAAACCAGCTGTCTGAATTGGCATCATCATTAATGCCATACCGATTCGTCGTCCAGTGGACATTAGTACTAGATATGTGTAACTTGTCGAGTCCGTTAAGTTTGTAAAGCCAAGTGTTGTTGCAATTGTAATAATCATTCCGAAAATAGCTAGCCATTTCGCACCGACACGATCGAACAGCTTTCCAGTAACTGGCATTAAAAAGCCCATTACTAATGCACCTGGAAGTAATAGAAGTCCTGACTCAACCGGTGTATAGCCACGAATATTTTGTAAGTAAAGAGGAAGTAGCATCATATCTGCATACATTACCATCGTTACTGCGATATTAATAACTGTCGTTAATGAGAACATACTAAACTTGAATGCACGCAAATCAAGTAAAGGATTTTGCGAAACCATTTGTCTCCATGCAAAAAGGACAAGTGCCAATACACCGACAACAATCGTACTAATAACTTCTGAATTCGACCAACCTAAACTTCCAGCTCGGCTGAAACCGTAAAGCATTGCACCGAAACCAATTGTAGACAGTGTAACGCTAAGAAGATCAAATTTAGTTTTGATACGATCTGATACATTTCGCAGATAAATGAAACCAAGTACGATTACAAGAATAGCAAATGGAATCATTCCGTAAAACATCGTTTCCCATTTGTAATTCTCCATTATATAACCTGCAAGTGTAGGACCGATTGCTGGGGCAAATATTATCGCCAGCCCAACCATCCCCATTGCTCCTCCACGTTTTTCTGGCGGAAATAGCGTCAAAATAACGTTAGTAAGTAGTGGCATAATAATTCCTGCACCTGCAGCCTGAATCAAGCGTCCTGTTAACAGGACAGGAAAATCGGTCGCAATTGCCGATACAATTGTTCCTGCTAAAAAGATAATCATTGAAGCTTGAAATAGTTCACGTGTGGTGAAACGTAGCATTAAATAGGCTGTAATCGGAATTAATACACCATTTACTAGCATGTAGCCTGTTGTTAACCACTGTGCTGTTCCTGCCTTGATATGAAAATCAACCATTAGCTCAGGTATGGCAACACTCATAAGCGTTTGATTTAATGTTGCAAGAAAGGCACCTAAAATTAAAATGAACATAATAGGTCCTTTTTTTATCGAATTTGTGTCTATTCCCGTTGTTTTACTCAATCCCCCATCATTCCTTTCTCTCTTTATCATGGACATAATTTACAAAGTGTTTAATAATAAACATGATATAAATTAAATTATAATTAGTTAGTTCATTCTTACAACCGACAATATTTGAAGAAATGTATTGTAGTTATCACTCTTTTTAGTTTTGTAGTTAAAACTAAACATATTAAACACATTTAAAGAAATTGTAAATTTCATGGAAAAGGTGATTTGATTTGAAAGATAAAACAAAAATGGATCCTAGAATCATTCGTACACGTCAATTAATTAAAGACGCTTTTATCGATCTACTTCAGGAGATGGATTTAAACAAAATAACAGTTAATCGAATATCGGAGCGTGCAACAGTTAATCGAGTTACATTTTATCTACATTATCGTGATATACAAGATATGATGGAGAAAATGGCTTTGGAAATGGGTGAGAAGCTTGGACAAATTATGAGGGATTCACCAAACTATAATTCTATAGAAGAAACTGATTCGGTGAAGCTTTTAAACTTGCTTGAACATATTGCTAATAATGCAAAGTTTTATAAAGTAGTTCTTGCTTCTACTAAAACTCCAATCTTTACAGAGCAATTATTAAAAATCATTACTGAAACAATAACAAAACGAAGAGAAGTTGATTCTTTGCACATTAAGACAGATATTCAAAAGGATATTATTATCTGGTACGGGTCTTCAGCCCTAATTGGTACAATTGTATCTTGGCTAAGAAATGACATGCCTTATACCCCTCAGTATCTTGCTAAACAATTATCCCTACTTTTTAGAATCGGTAATAAGATGGCATAATTAGGAGAAACCTAACTACGTATAAAAACTGTAAGCGAACTTGCATACAGTTTTTTAGCCTTTTCTAACATAAATCGCTCAAAAATCGACAAATTAGTTTAATTATTAAAAAAATCTTTTAGAAAAAAAAAATTTATTTTTCATTAAACATAAATCTCTTCCCATATATGTAATAAGTTGGTAAATATGTAAATTATTGATTAGATAGCGCTATTTCACTCATCTCCAACTCTATAAATTTTACCGTAATTTTAATTTTCCTTAATATATCTTTAAGTATTACTTCACATGCTACACGCGTTTTCTAAATATACTAAATTTGTTGTTAAATGTAGAATTTTAGTATTAGGTACTATTTCTAAAATCTTGGATGGGAGGAGGACTTAGTTATGTATGAAGGAAAAATTATCAAATTTTATAGAGAAAAATACAAACTAACACAAGAACAATTAGGAAAAAACATTTGCTCCGTTACCCATATCAGTAAAATAGAATGTGCACAAACAAAGTACGCCCCTGAAATTATTAATTTATTATCAAACAGACTTGGAATTGATATGGAATTAGAAGTTGCTAATTTTATGAATATAAAACAACGATTACTTCACTGGCATGATGTTATCGTTATGCAGTTATTCGAAGAGATGGATCAGATCTACTATGAATTTGAAATGGAAGAATTAATCCAAATCTCTGAATATAATGATATGTATCAGTTGTTAAGAGCGAAATATTTTCTTGCGCACAGTAAATGCAATGAAGCTTATAAAATCATTAAAAAGCTACAAAAAAAAGAAGATAAATTAGCTCCATATGAAAGAAATTTATTAAAGCATATTTTAGGAATTTATTCTTTAGCAAAGCAAGAATACAGTAAGGTGATCGAAATTTTAAAGTCGATTGATAATACAGTTTATAAAAATCCTGAATATTTTTACCATCTAGCATCGGCTTACCATACTTTAAATTCTCCTGTGTTAGCCTATTATCATGCTGAAAAATCTCATCAATTTTTTAAGCAAATTAATAACTATCTTAGGGTAATTGATGCAGAGATGTTAATGATTATCCAGGTTCAAAGTGACACTTTAGAGGAAGAAATTATTAATCGTTTCAAAAATTTGATTAGAAGCTGTGAATTGTGTAATGCTCCTGATCGAAAAGCAAAAGCTTTGCATAATTTAGCCTATGTGTTTTATAGAGGTAAAAATTATAGGGAAGCAAGTAAATATTATAAACAGTCCATGATGCTAAAAGATCCAGAGTGTTCAACGTATTTACTATCGTTGGAAGGCTATCTTCGTAGTTCCTTTGATGGTGGTTTTTCTAACGTAGAAGAACTTGTGCATGACGCTGAAGCAGGCCTTTTCATAGCGAAAAAAAATAATTACATTTTATATATCCATTTATATAAACTTTTACTTTATTTATTAAAGTCAAAAGAAAAAGAGTATCATCATTATTTAAACAGTAAAGCTTTACCTATGTTTGAAAAAAATGGTTTTACTTTTTTAGTAGAACGCTCTAAAAAGGAATTATTTAATTATTATAAAAAGATGAATTTAAATGAACAAGCAATGGAGATTGCACAATTAATCGTAAATGCTTAGGACTTATATATTTTAAAAGTATGATTATTTGCAGATAAATACGCTGGATCTCATTTCGAGTACCAGTTTTTGATTTTTTCAAGAATAAAAAAAGAGACAAGAATACGAAGTTCTGTATTCTTGTCTTTTATTATTTTTAAGGGAAGTTTTTAATTTGAAAA
The DNA here is from genome assembly GCF_042721555.1 of Gottfriedia sp. NPDC058432. Taxonomy (NCBI): domain Bacteria; kingdom Bacillati; phylum Bacillota; class Bacilli; order Caryophanales; family Bacillaceae; genus Gottfriedia; species Gottfriedia sp. NPDC058432. The sequence continues at coordinate 233,700 of NZ_JBHXLC010000002.1, read as the reverse complement.
AAGCCGATCTAATCGTTGCACTTTCATAAAGGGTGTTAATCAATCTTCGTAATGTCATAAGCACCCTTTTTGACTTTTTTGCTTGAGAGTAATTTGTACTGCTTGTTATTTCTTTACAACTTTAACCTTTGTTGCAGAACTTTCATTTCCAGTTGAATCCTTTGCATAGACAGATAATTCTGTACCTACTTTTTGTTGTTTAATTTGGATACTAAATATTCCTTTAGAATCAGCTTTTCCAGTTGCAATTACAACATCATTAATTTTTACAGTAATCGTTGCATTTGCTAAAGTTGAGCCCGAAATCTTTGGATCATTTTCATCGATTTGGTTAACATTCGGTTTATTTAGTGACCATTTTGCGTAAATTGTTGTGTCGCTCGATACTTTATCTGTTGCAAAATTCCATACTGTTTGACCTGCAGCGTCCTTGTACCATCCAGCAAAAGTGTAACCTGTTCTTGTTGGTACAGTTGGTTCAGCAATCATTGTGTTATAGTTTGCTTTTATCGCATCTACTGCACTTCCACCTTGGCTATCAAATTTAACTGTATACGAGTTAATGCTCCACTTAGCAAATAACTCTGTATCTGCTGTTACTTTATCTGTAGCAAAATTCCATACTGTTTGACCTTTAGCATCTTTATACCATCCAACAAAAGTGTATCCAGTTCTTGTTGGTGCTGTTGGTGCTGTCATAGTCGTGTTATAATCCACTTTCTTAGTTTCTACTAAGCCTCCATCTTGCTTGTTAAATTCTACTGTGAACTTATGAATCGACCATTTTCCGTATATTGTCTTTGCAGAATAGATCGAGTTTGTGAAATCCCAAGGAATTGTACATGCTTCATCTGCAAACCAAGCCAACTCATATCCATATACAGTTGGTTCTGTAATACGACGTACGACGATTTGGTCTTTTACTTCAAATGGAGCTTTTTCACCTTTTAGAACAAAGTGAATGATGTTTCCGTTTACGATTTTTTGCGTAACTGTAACATCTGCATATTCGTTTGCGCTAATGTTGATGATAAAATCGCCTATTTTTTTGAATACACTCTGATCAATTGTCAGTGTGCCATGTGTTGCATCGATTTTGTATTTTGTTGCGTCAATCGCTGTACCAACCACTTTGATACCCGTAATCGCATTTGCCCAATCTTTGTCGCTAAATTCGAGTGTGATCTCATTGCCTAACGCGTTATCAGTTGTATCTGCTGATACGATTGATGTTGCTAAGGCATATTTTGCATACAGTTTAATTGGTTTTGTGACAATGCTTGTGAAATCAAACGGAGTTGTTAACGCTTCGTCACTGTACCATCCCATAAATTTGTAACCAACTTTTGTTGGGTCAGTTGGCATTGTAACACGTGAGTCAACGATTTGCGGTTCGATTGCATCGCCTCCGTTTGTTTCAAATGTGACTGTGTAACCAATGACTTGGTCTGTCACCTGCGCGTCCAAATACCCTTCTGACGAAATGTTCACATTGACTTTTTGACCTGCTGTAAATAATGATTTATCAAGTGTAATTGAACCTTTGTGTGTTATTGAATCATACGTTAGTTTATAATCATACCCCGCATTTAGTACTTTTGAACCAATGCTGACTTTCTTGATATTATTTCGCCAAGTTCCGTCGTCTGTAAAGGCGATTGTAATATCACTTCCAACAACATTTCCTACGACATCTTTTGTGACTTGTGGTGGTGTTTTCATCCAAGCGATGTAATACGTTTCATTGTTTTTCAATACCTTACCAGTTCCTGTTGAAATTGGTACATCTTGTCCGCTTGTTCCGGCCGCATCATAATAAAGTGTTGGCATCATGGAAAGGGTGCCATTTTTTACTTTTGTTGCTGCTGTAGTCATATCAATACCAAATGCTTTTCCGTTGACTAGTTTGTCACTGAAGAATACATCACCTGGTGAATTTAATGTGCCTCCATTTAAATCAATGTGTCGGCGATAACCTAGCTTCACACTTGGAATTTGAACGGTTTCTCCTGTTGTTGACGTTAGTGTTAGTTGATAGCCAGTTGAACTTGGCGCTTGACTAAACGCAAACTTTTCAGCTGGATGAGCAGTCGCATAAGTTTCTGTCGCCGTTGTGAACGTTAACGTACCACTACCGTCACCATTATCAACTAAATTATACGTACTTGGATCTAATGTATACGTACTGTCTGTTGTTTCAAACGTACCATCTGCTTTCATTTTTTTGTACGTTGCGTCAATTTTTGCGATATCGTTCTTTGTCTTTAACCATGGTGTGTTCGTTGTATAGTCTGGGATTTTAATCGTAACAGGACCTTCACCCAGTACGGTACCACCTAAATTATCACCATCCGGTTTCGACACATCAACAGGTGAATAGTTTTGCGTGTAATTCACTTGCCATTTTGCAGCAACCTTTATATCTGAAGCATAGTTATTATATTCAACCCAAGGAGTCGTTAATGCACCCGTCACTGGATCGACATTATACCAACCAACAAAATTATAGCCAGGTTTGACAGAAAGTGGCGTACTTCGATTTGCAGAGATACTATTGAAAATAAACTGCCCTCCATTATATCGAGAGTTGCTTGGTTTAAATCCGAATGAAATTGGATTTATCGCGCTTCCACCTTTTGAGTCAAACGTAATGCCATATCCAATTGGTTGAGCAGCACTCGTGCCATCTGCACCAATCGTTACTGTCGGATAAATGGTTCCATCTAAACCGGTTGAGTTGATCTCGAATTTATACAATTGAGGTAAATAGTTCGTTCCACCTGGATTAATCGCTGCATTATACGACGTATTGACATTCGGATCAATTGTTGCATTTGTTTTAAATAAATCGGCTTTAAATGTAATTTTTCCTGGTTGTGAAATGTCGTAATAGGCATTCCCATTTCCATCTTTTAGATTCGTAATATCTAAGCCTGTTGTAAAATTTGCTGTTTTTACAACGATTTTAGTGATGCCATTTCGCCAATTTGCGTCATCACCAAATGTATAGTTAAACGTGATATCGTTTCCGATATGCGCTTTTGCTGGATCAGTGACCATTGGAATGGTAGGCGTTGGAATTGGCACTGATGCAATTGTAAAGCTATTCGTAACTGGTTGATAGCCAGTAGCCGTGATACGTACCGTGTACGTACCAGTCGTATTAAATAATGAACCATGTAATGCTAGTGTAGCTGGTACATTTACGATCCCTTGTATCGGGTCATTCTTGACGTAGCCGGATGTAATCGATATAGCTGGAACGGTTGTATTTGGTACAACTGCATTCGTTACGTCAGTGAAATTACCGCCTAGTCCTAATTCAATCTTTGTAATCGCTTTTCGCCATACAACATCATCTAACATGACATTGCTCGTTGGGATTAACGAAACAGTTGAACCATTTTTCAAGTCTTGTAAAGTTGGTAATTGCGTTACGGATGTTTTTTGAGTTGGACCTGCAAAATTTAGCATTGCCATAACTTCTTTTAGACCATTACCCGCAGATAAGTTATAGGTTTTAACTTTCGAATCATCAGAAGAAGCAGTATGTGTTCCTCTATTTGATGTAATCGATAGATTATCTGTCAAAGTAAGTTGTGGTTCTGGGACTACCTTACCTGCATCAACCGCACTTTGATTTTTCTGACCAAAGTTTTTAAAGATATAGTAAAAATCATTGTAATCAATATTACTGAAAGAGTAACTGCCAAATGAATTCAGTCCTGAGAAAGCCCAGCTAATGTCATTATTTCGATGCGCAGTAGAATTTGTAAAGAAATCCGCTTTTTCCTTAGAAGATGCTGATACACCTTTTAGAAAATCAAAATCAGCATATGCTTGGATTTCTGAAACTAAATCCTTCATATCAATCACATTATCGCCATTTACATCTCCACCAAGTAAAAGTGGTGTGTTCATCGATGCAAAATCAAAGTATGAGCCTGATTGATATCCGAATTTGTTGGAACCAATGACTGGCGTTGTTTGATATCCTTTAAAATGACCTGGCATATTCGTTTCAATTGAATACGGCTTGTCGCTTGCTTTCACAGTAATGGAATACGTACCTGTCGTTTGACTTCCGATTTGAACGGTGTTTGCGTTGCTTGTGTTATCCGTTACATACGTATTACCATCGGCATCCTTTGCCGTAACGATTGCACCTGAATCCTTCGTAATATTCGTAAAACTTCCGCTTAAACTGTTTGCTTTGAAGCTTTCCGCAAACAGACCTCCCGTCACTTGTGACTTCGGTTGTTTGACAAGTGGCATATTCGTTGGGAAAGCCGGAACGTCTGTGTCTTTTCCATCAATTGTGAAGCTCGATGTTTCGACAGCGAAACTTTCGTCAATTGGGCCAACAAATGCACTTGTATCTGTGTAAGTCAAATCTGCTACTAAAATCTTCATGTCTTGCGTGTCTTTCATCAGTGCGCCTGATTCAGAAACACCAGAAATCGTAACATCGATTGAATCTCTGCCTGTTTGTTTATCTAAATAAGGCTGACCAACTGTTAGTGTAGGTGTAATGCCTTTACTACTTAAATAGTTACTATATTCGTCAGAAAGCTTAATGTTTGAAAATTGAAGTATATGATCCGCCTCAATTGTAAAGGTACCGCCAGTCATTCCAATTCCATTTTTCGTCGCTAGTGATACTTTAAATGGTTTATTCGGTTCAACGACCACATTCCCTTTGCTTTCTAGTGCTGGGTCCACGCCTCCAGAAGCTGTGACGGTTAAATACGGCGAACCTTTTTTGATGAAGTAATACTTTTTCTTCGTTGAATACCAGTCGCCTGCTCCAGCATAGTCGGAAGGATAGATCACATACTTCATTCCACTTGCTTTAATGTCCTCAGGCTCTAAGCCAAAACTGAAACGACCGTTTCCATCCGTTTTAAAAATGTGTGTGACAAATGGACCATCTTGATAACCAAACACTGTGTTCTGCCCTTGATCGACAGGTGAAGGCTTAAGCGTATCGTAATCTTTTAATGTCGTTTCGCCATTATTTTTCATGACATCAATATTCGAGTCATAAACGGTTCCATAAAACTTTTTCACCTCTTGTCCTGGATTGTATCCTGTAGGGTCGATTTCATAAATACCCGGCTGCGAATCACTTTCCATCGTTAAGGTAGGTGCTTTGTAGTCGACATAAAGCGTGTCTTCTTTTGTGAACTTTTTCCCATCTTTGTCAGTTGCGATCATCTCAACCGAATAGGCACCTTCTTTTAGCACCGCAGGCGTTTTCCCGATTCCAGCTTGATCAAGTGAGCCATTATATGGTTTTGTAAATGGTAAATAGAGTCCATTAACAAGCATTGTTACAGGACCATAAACGACTCCAGGGCCAGCCCCACTTATATTACTCACATTTTGTACGACTCCGATATAGTTTCCATTTTTATCTTTCAATAGAACATAGGCACTATCCATTGAGCCGTTTACAGAAAAGGTATATCCTGATCCAGGTTGTCCCGCATTTGGGTTATAGTTTCCAGTATAACGCTCAGATAGTGTCATAGCCTTGATGTCTACGTTAAAATTAATTCCTTTTTCAGCAATCGTGATGGTAAATGGCATGCGGTATGATTCGTTCGCATCATTTGCATTCACAACATTTACATATCCTTCATACGTACCGTCTAATGCGTTTGCTGGTACGGTAATTGTCGCTTTCGCTTTCACTGAGCTTTTTCCGTCCACACTGACAGACGTTACATTTGACTCACCAGTCGAAAAGTCGATTTTCACATTATTTCCAGTACCTTGTCCAACTGGATTTGAACTCGCAAATTTTGTTGTGATGAACGTTGAACTTAGTTTGAACGTTTTACTTGTTGAACCTTGGTTTGTAATCGTGAAGTCTTTTGATTTGACAACATCATCAGAGCCGGTTTTCGCTCCTTCTCCTCGTCCATTAAAACCAAACGAGAAGCTACCTGTCGTGTTATCGATTGGCGTATACTGATCTTGCCCATCTATATTTGTAGTACTTGTTGCTTTATCTAATACTTGGATTTTGATATCTGAGTGCACCGCTCGAACTGGATCAACACGTCCTGCACCAACTTGGTACACACTGTATGTTTTTGAATCGGTACTCACGTCTTTTGCTGTATTCATTAATGCCGTTTTCACATCGGCTGGTGTGTAATCTGGATGTGCAGCTAATACAAGCGCTGAAATCCCTGTTACGTGAGGCGCAGCCATTGATGTACCTGACAATGATTGGTAGGCATATTTATAATCTTTATCACTATTTGGTTCCCACACATCGTATGGTTGAGTTGAGAAAATGTCAACACCTGGTGCGATGACGTCTGGTTTGATGCTCCAATCTTTTACTGGTCCTGTTGAACTAAACGACGCCAATTGATCAGCCGGTTTGTTGAGTGGGGCATCAAGCGTCATTGGGAACGTAATCTTTGCGTTCTGAGGATCGGCTTTGATTGCGCTCACAAGTGATTCACCTTGTGCTTGTGTAATAGAAATTGCATATACATTGTCAGCGCTAATCCCTAAAAAGTTTGGATTATACCCTTGGGTTTCTTCATCCGCTTGGTTATCCCAAATGATCATCCCTTTTGCCCCAGAATCTTTCGCATTGGCCATTTTTTGAGTTAATGTATCGACTCCGCGTTTCACAAGGGCAATTTTTCCGCTCATGTCTCTTCCTGCATAATCATCTTTGCTTCCTAGACCAACATCGACGATTGGAATCGACAATCCTTTGAACGCATCATCAGCGTCTGCAAAATGTTTCCCGAATAAACGCGCTTGATAAGGCGTATTACCGAATTTTACGGTTTGCACAGGAATTTGTTCTGGAACAGTACTTGCACCAACCGTAATGGCAAGTGGTGAAGTCCCTGGTGAGCCAAGTGTCGCGACGCCTGGTCCTGAATTTCCCGCAGAGATTGAACAAACGACACCTTGTAATGTTGCGTTGTTAATCGCGATACTAGTCGGGTAAAATGGGTCATTAATATTTGCACCGAGTGATAGATTCACTACATCCATTTTATCTTTTACTGCTTGGTCGATTCCGCTTAGTATGGCATAAGAAGAACCATGTCCACCCGGTCCAAGTACGCGGTACCCGTGAAGTTCTACATCTGGTGCAACACCGTCCGCTGAATAAACATTATTATTATTTGTTGTACTCGCTGCAATCGTACCGGATACGTGAGTACCATGCTCCGTAATATAATCTTTGTAATTAGGAGCCGGTAACCCTTCTTCTGGATTCGGATTTTCTCTTGCTGCTACCCAATCCGGATAGATCGTTTCCATCGGGTCATGATCATCTACTTGGATCACGGTTCCATCTGCATCCACTTTTGAGTTAATAAAGTCGTGCCCTTCATATAAATGACCGTCCGCATCGTGTGTTACTTTATATAAATCAGGATGGTTGTAATCAACCCCTGTATCAAGTACCCCGACTTTTACTCGTTGACCTTGTTTTGGACCTGACAAGAATTTCCCTGTGATTCCTTCAGCGTGTAGTTTATCGACACCCAATAATGAAAGCCCTGCAGTTGGTTTTCCGGTTGCTGTCGCTTCAGTCGCAGTCTGTGTTTCGCCAGATGAAGGCGTTCCTTCTTCTACTTCGTATTGAACCACTGACCAGACAGATGCAACGTCCGCCTGGCTGGCAATCGCTTCAACCATACTCGGTGGTACCGATAGTGCAACCCCGTTAAATGCATCCGTGTATTCTCTTGTGATGCGGATATCCGTCTGAACTTCTTTTCCACCAGTAATTTGCTTAGTTGGTTGCGTCTTGACAAACGCTTTAAATTTCGAATGTGCATCAGCAACTTTTTGTTTTGCATCTGAGTAATCAGCAACAAACGTCTGTGCACTTGCGCTTCCTTTTTCAAGTGATTGCTTTATGATTTGAATTTTTGCTGGATCCACTTTAAATTGAACGATGACGTCAATATTTTTTCCGCTTTTTAAATCTTTCTGATCGACGTGGATTTTTTGTGTGTTATCTGCACCAGTTAGCTTATTGATGCTCGCTTTTTGTTCTGGTGTTAATCCGGCCAAAATGCGGTTCACTTCATCTGCTGTAAATTTCCCATCAGATGGATTTTTCTGATCAACATTCGACTCCGCGTGTGCAAGAATGGTGCTTTGCGGTAAAACTATATTTAGCAACATCGCGCTACTTAACGCAACAGCCGATATTGTTCGTTTCTTTTGTCTCTTTTTCATGTTACTCCCCCCACTATTAGTCGTCCTGATAATTATTTAATATAATATTTAAATATATTAAATAATTATCTTCTGTGACTTAATAATACTTTAAAAAGTAATGAAGCTACATTGGGGGAATTTGCAGAAAATTGTAGTTAAACGACGAACAAAAACATTAGTAATGAAATAAAAATTATCATATTTTATCATTTTCCCTTCGAAACTAGTCTTTTCACCCCGTTTTTTCAACCTGATAGACCTAAAAATTCAGTTATATTGACTTTTTGGTAAATTAATATCAAAATAGTCAAATTTGGGGGAATTCTCACTATTTATTAAAATCTTGATTATGTATTTCTATATTCCATTATTTTTATTAATAAAATTTACTTTTTATTATTAATTTTTCGACATTTTTCCAATCTACGTTAATGGAAAATGAATTTCATGCTAGGTGATTCAATCTAATTCAATAAAAACGGAAGGAGTTTAAAAAAATAAAAACCTCTTAAAATCCAGGTATATCCGTGTTACTGTTGTATCCATGTTCGAAATACAGAATGCTCTACTCCGATAGGTTTCGAATGTTCCTTTGCTCTTCATCCCCTTCTAAGTAGCGTTTTATGGCAATCAATTTCTCCTCAATTGTAAATTTAATCATAAAAATGCACCTCCAAATATTAGACAGTGTCTAACATTTGGGGTGCACTTCATTTGTGTGAGATTTTACTATTCATGCCTGCTTTGTTTGTAATCCAAATTACCAGAAGATAGGGCAAATTTACATTCGATCAACATTTAAAATATGTACCTTGAAATGTGGCTTGATCTTCATTTTAGGATAGTCCGCTTCCCAATTTAAATTTTTCCAAATTTTCGGGTGAAACGCCTTAATCCTTTCGCCTATTCCAAGTATATCACAATTCGCTTTTTGCATGATTTGAATTGTCTCTAACGCTTTTTTGTCTAATTGTTTACCTAGTTCTTTTTCGGTTTTATTCACATATTTTGCATCAAGTTGGTGATATGATTTTCCTAATTTGATGACAACGATGTCGATGTTAACATTGAGATTCACATTTGGTGGTCTTTTTGATTGCTGTATCACACGAATCGTTGAAGTTCCTTTTTTTAATGAAAAGCTGTAACTTCGATAAGAGTTCTTTTCTTCACTAACTTTCTCTAATTTACCACTATATCGTTGTCTTCCTTTTTCTTTCCCGGTAATTAACATCATCATACTCAATTGTTTTTTATTAAGTTTTACATCTGTATTCTTCCCGTGGCTAAATAATAGCGCACCATCTAATTCTGTACCTTTCTCATTTTGTTTCACAACTGGAATCGCAAGACTTGATAATTCGTATTCTTTTGATTCTAATAATTGCATCATCGTTACACTATTAATGATATTATTTTTATCTAACGCCGAGTTAAACCTAACAAAATTACCAGCGAATTTTCCATTCTTTTTTGGAGTTGTCTTTAAAAATGTTGCTAAGTCCCCTTTGAATATTACAACCGGTGAGTTAATTGACGCATACGGTGCATGTAATAAAAAATCAAGTTGCAAAATTGGATCGCTTTTCATAAAAGATTCACTCATCAAATAAATCCCTGTGTTGATCCCTAAAAAAGGCGCTTGATCGATATACTGCCCTTGACTAACGGCTTCAATAACATTAGGTCCTTTTAAAGCAACCGTCTCAGAAAGTGGTTCACCTGTACCCGGACCAGTACTTTTTATGTTGGTGATGACATAATCTAATTCGACTTCACGATTCTTTTCATTCCAATTGAGTCCTGCTATATCGACAAATTGTAAATTTCTTAAAGGTAAGCGATCCCAACAGCCTGTTAAAAGGGGCAACAATAAAAGTAAAATGGCAACTTTTCTCATACTTTTGCCACCTTTTCACGTAGAATCGAACCAAGTAAAAGAAATGTTGGTATCACGACAATCATGATGAAAGAAAGTACATTGTGAACATCTGAATAACGAAACATTCGTTGACGATCAGCGCAAAAACAAGCAATGACAAAGCCAAAAACGCCAATCACCCAAACCAATAAAGAATGACGATTGATTTCTTTTTTTCGTATACTTGCGACATACCGTGCGGACAAAAACAAATACATATAGACGGTTGCTGTTATGACAGATATCCAAGTTGTGATAAAGACGATATCTAAACTCTGCACGACAGGCCATCTAAATTTACGAAGAATGAACACCATCGGTTCTGTGATAGTATCCAATTGGCTTTCGCTAAAATTATAGATGACGATGACGCTTACCAACACATAAAATAATGTCGTAATTCCGTTTGCAATTGACATCGCAAATAAAATCTCAATCTTTTTTTTGCACTGTACAAATGGAAAAACGTAAAGAAGTAATTCGAATCCAGTATACGCCCAAAATGTTGGAATCGAGTCCTTTAAGACCGCCCCGATACCATGTGTGCCAATCGGTAAGAAATGAAGCCAGTTCCCTTTCCCCATGCCACTTATGATGATAATCACCGCACAAATAACAAACAATGTGAGGACGGATTGTGAGACAGTCGAAATACTTCTTAAAGAAGATGATGCAGTATAGGCTGACATCAGAAACAAAAAACCGACAATTACAATCCAAGGTGTTTCATACAAAACCCACCGATGAAGGATATCTGTATATGAAATTACAACAATGATACAATTCTGTGCGCAAAAAAAGGCAAACAAAAAATTTAAAATGACACCAATTGGTCTTCCGACAATCTGATAGAGATACTGCTGAAATGTTAATGTAGGATAACGCTTACCTAGTCCATAAATCACAAATATCACTACTTGTGAGAACACACCTCCAACCAAAACAGACATCCACGCATCATGTCCTGTATGGCGAGATTCTGCGTATGGGATCGACAAAACGTGTGCACCAATTTGCGTTGTAATCACAAGACATATCAGTTGGTTAATTGAAATCTTTTTTAGATGGATCATCGTCAACTACCCCTTCGGATCATTTAGTCTCGTTAGATCTTTTGCGACACTTTCAATTGGTCGCTTTTTTAGAAGTTTGATTGGTGCTCGGAATAAGGTATCTTTAATCGCATCTTTGGTAAACCAAGCATAAAAATAAGGAATCCCTATCGTGTGGATCCGAGCTAAATGCGTCACTAACAAAAAGAAGCTAATCTCTAACCCAATCAATCCAAAAATAGACGCCATCACTAAGAAAGGATAAGTGATGATTCGTGCGACATTACTCATTTCGTATGAGGGAATAATAAAGGAAGATACACCCGTTAGCGCAGTAACAACTACCATCATATTTGAAATCAGATTCGTTTGAACAACGACTGTACCAATGACAATTCCGCCAACAACACCAATTGTTTGACCAATTGGACTTGGTAGTCGAACGGCTGATTCACGTAAGATTTCGAGCGTAACAAGCATGATCAACGCTTCTAAAATCGGAGGTAAAGGAACCAATTGCATTGAATTTTTAAGTGATAAGGCAATTTCAAATGGAATAATTCGTGGATCGAATGTGACGAGTGCTACATACAATCCTGGCAATGAAACGGCAAAGATGAAACAAGAGATCCGAAGGAACCGAAGCATACTACCAACAATCCAACCAACTTGATAGTCATCGGGTGTTTGGAAAAAGGACCAAAATGAGACTGGAAGAATAACACATTCCGGTGACCCATCTGTTAAAATAGCAATTTTTCCATCCATTAGATAAGATCGGATTCGGTCAGTACGTTCAGAGATGAGAAATTTTGGGAATAGAGAAAATTTATCATCATTTATTAATTCCTCAACAAAACCAGGTGACTCGACATAATCAATATCAATACTTTCAATTTTTTTCTCAAATTCCATTAAGACTACTTCGTTTGCTAATGAATGCAGGTATAAAACGCACACTCTTGAATTTGAACGACGCCCAATTGTGTAACTCTTAACGATTAAATCTGGCGTTTCTACTAGTTTTCGTAACATGTTTAGATTTGTATCGATATTTTCATTTAGTGCTTTATGAGAACCGCGTAAAACACGTTCATTTAATGGAATGGAAACGGTACGATCATTTGATAGTTCAGTGTCTAATAGATAACAGATTGTTTCTCCATATTTTTGAACTACTGTTTTTCCTGCAACTAGTGCTTTGGACACTTCTGATAACCATTCGGTTTCTTGACAATCTAGAATTGTGACCGCTTCACGAACACTGGTGTAATGGGTATGAAGCAACGGGCGGATGATGTGTTCTTGCACTAGGGTCGTATCAATCATTGATTTCAAATAATAAAGACGATACCATTGTTCACCAACTCTAACATCACTTGTTTTAAAATCAGATGTATGGAATAACATGTCTCGAATGTTTTTTTCATTTGCATCTAGAAGTGGTTCGATTTTCAAGGTGGATCCCTCCCATCCTAAAGTTATCCTTATTTATCCCCTTTTCTTTTGTTTCCCTTACTAAGCAATGAATGTTAATTTTGGATTAAAATACCAAATGGTTGTATTGATGGTCTATTTATCATGTACAAATCTTAACTAGGGAAGTTGATAAGACAAACAGTAAAGATACAAAAAAAGGAACGAAACGTAGAAACACTGATGCTTTTCGTTCCTTTTATATCAATTTGGGCCAGAATACCGTCACTTCAACACGTAGTGTAAGTGGGAATATTCATTCATTAACTGGGCGAAGTCAAACCCTGATCAATGATCGTACGCCTTAGCCATCGATGAATCCTCAGATTTACAACAGTGAATGGAAGTTTATATCGCACTCCCATTGTAGTGAACAAAGAAAACAAAAGCAGATAATGAAGTCCACATCGTAAAAGAAAAACAGTCGAACATGTTATTCATCTTTAAATATTTAATAAAACTATAATTAACTGTAGTTACTCCTAAATAGAAAAACCTCTTAAAACATTGATAAATCAAAGTTTTAAGAGGTTTTCGCATTAATATTTTTAAGCATAAAAAAACCACCAAACAGTATGTATTGGTGGAGACGGTGGGAGTCGAACCCACGTCCAAGAATATCGGCACTTAAGCTTCTACGAGCGTAGTCACTGTATTAGAATTTCGCATACCATTCGGCCCAATGACAGGCTTCCTGATAGCTAGTCTGATTAATCTCTTCCTTTCCCCTCAGACGGTGAGGTCCGGCGTAGCCCACTAATGAGTGAACCCCTCTAAGCTATGCACATGGGCGATACATAGGAGGAGCCTTTAGTGCAATTAAGCAGCTAAAGAGAAATTGTTGTTTTTGCCAGTTATTGGCTTTTGCGTTTTAACGAGGCCGACCCCTCGACTCGCAACTTAAGCTCGAACTACCCCTGTCGAATCCGTAACGTCCCCATATAAAATGCTCCCAGAACTTACTTGAGATCTGTTCGCTATGAGTGACTTACGAAGCATAAAGCAAAGGCTTCATAATTTATAAAAACTACACATCGTGCAATTTATGTTGCTGATTAACTTACAAACTTATTATAACATATCCACTTGAAGTTGCTATTAACAATTGTTTCTAATACATTAGTTTAGTTACCAATACTTCAACAATTATCCATTTTGATTTTTTGACGATCAGAACTTTAAGATAGTATCCTCTCCCCTCCTACGTAGAAACATTTTATGTCTAACTTCTAAACATTCCATTCATTTCTTTAGCTTGCCTCTATCCGAATCAACTTATATATTCACGATTGATAGATCGCCTTAGCTCACTATTTGATTGTTCTAATTTAAATTCAAGAAAGGTTATTATTTTATATAGATGAACGTACTAAAAATATAGCATATTTATAAAACTATAATTATCTGCAGTTACTCCTAAATAGAAAAACCCCTTTAAACACTGATATATCAATGTTTAAAGAGGTTTCATTATTGATATTTAAACAATAAAAAACCACCAAACAATATGTATTGGTGGAGACGGTGGGAGTCGAACCCACGTCCAAGAATATCGGCACTTAAGCTTCTACGAGCGTAGTCAATAGATTAGAATTTCGCATACCATTCAGCCCATTGACAGGCTTCCTGATAGCTAGTCTGATTAATCTCTTCCATTCCCCTCAGACGGCGAGGTCCGGCGTAGCCCACTAATGAGTGAACCCCTCTAAACTATGCACATGGGCGATACATAGGAGGAGCCTTTAGTGCAATTAAGCAGCTAAAGAGAAATTGTTGTTTTTGCCAGTTATTGGCTTTTGCGTTTTAACGAGGCCGACCCCTCGACTCGCAACTTAAGCTCGAACTACCCCTGTCGAATCCGTAACGTCCCCATATAAAATGCTCCCAGAACTTACTTGAGATCTGTTCGCTATGAGTGACTTACGAAGCATAAAGCAAAGGCTTCATAATTTATAAAAACTGCACATCGTGCTCGTTTGTGTTGCTGATTAACTTACAAACTTATTATAGCATATCCAACTCAAGTTGCAATTAACAATTGTTTCTAAAAGAAAAACAGAATTCCAGTGCTTCAACATTTATCCAATTAGATTCGCTGACGATCTCTGAATGCACGTTCCACTTCACGTTTTGCTTCTTTTTTCTTTAAATCATCACGCTTATCATATTGTTTCTTACCTTTACCTAATCCAAGTAATAGCTTAGCATAGCCATTTTTTAAATAGATTTTCAAAGGTACTAACGTATAACCTGTTTCCTTTGTATAACCGATTAATTTCACGATTTCTCTATTATGTAGTAGTAATTTTCTAGTTCGTAATGGTTCGTGATTATAACGATTTCCTTGTTCATATGGACTAATATGCATATTATGAAGCCATACTTCTCCGCTCTGAACACGTGCAAAGGAATCCTTTAGATTAGCTTTTCCAGCTCGTAATGATTTTATTTCAGTACCTTGTAAAACGATGCCAGTTTCATACGTTTCTTCAATAAAGTAATCATGATACGCTTTTTTATTTTGAGCAATTACTTTCCCTTCACCTTTTGGCATAAATAACACCTCTCTATCTTTACTTATTTTACCATAATTTATGTTTGTATACATAAAGCAGTGGACAAATTTATCCACTGCTTTTTACTTACTATCGTTTTTTATTACCTTTTGCTACTTTTTCGTAAAAAGGCTTGTTCTTTTTACTCTTGCTTTTGCTTTTCGTTGGATTAAAACGATCATCGCGTTTATTTCTCGATGATTTACCACCACGTCCGCTTTCTTTCTCTTCATTTCGAGGTGAACTATCGCCTCGTCTTCCACGAGAACGGCCACTGCGAGAGCTGTCTCCATTTTGATCTGAAGAACCTCTGCCGCGTCCACCTCTTCCTCTGCCGCCACCAGAGCCACCGCCAAGATTAACCGGCCCTCTACCGCCGCTTCTACGAGGTTTGTTCGATTTCATGCCAACAATTTCAAAATCGATTGCTCGTTCCTCTTTATTAACATTCACTACTCGAACAGAAACTTCATCACCGATTCTGAAAATTTTCCCTGTTCTTTCACCAATCATAGCGTACGTACGCTCGTCATAGTTATAGTAGTCATCTGATAAATCAGCAACTCGAACTAATCCTTCAATTGTATTTGGCAGTTCAATAAACATACCGAAATTTGTTACAGAGCTGATAATACCTTCATACTCTTCACCAATTTTATCAAGCATGTACTCTGCTTTTTTCAAATCATCGGTTTCTCTTTCTGCTTCAACTGAGCGACGCTCCATATTTGATGCATGCTCTGCGATTGCAGGTAATTTATCATCCCACTCACGTTTTGTCTCATTATCCATTTTTCCTTCGATTAAATATTTACGAATTAATCGATGAACAATTAAATCCGGATATCGACGAATCGGTGATGTGAAGTGAGTATAATACTCCGCTGCTAATCCAAAATGACCAAGATTATCAGCCTCGTATTTCGCTTGTTTCATTGAACGAAGCATAACTGTTGAAATGACTGTCTCCTCTGGTTGCCCATGAACCATATCTAGAACCTGTTGCAACGCTCTCGGGTGAATTTCATTTCCAGCACCTTTTACTGTATAACCAAATGATGCAATAAATTCAAAGAATCGTTGTAACTTTTCTTCTTTTGGATCCTCGTGTACACGATACATGAACGGTACATTTAACCAATGGAAATGTTCAGCAATTGTTTCATTCGCTACTAGCATAAATTCTTCAATTAGTTTTTCTGCAGTTGAACGCTCACGAATGACGACATCTGTTGGATGACCATCTTCATCAACTAAAACTTTTGATTCTTTAAAATCAAAATCGATTGCTCCACGAGTCATACGTCTATTACGTAAGATTTTCGCTAACTTAGCCATTTCCTCAAACATTGGGACTAACGGTTCGTAACGTTCACGTAATTCAACATCTTGCTCATCTAATATTTTATTTACATCGCTATATGTCATTCGTTCAGTTGTTTTAATGATACTTTCAAAAATTTCATGCTTAACAACTTCACCTTTTTGGTCAATTTCCATTTCACATGAAAGTGTAAATCGATTTACTTTTGGATTTAATGAACAAATTCCATTAGACAAACGATGCGGAATCATCGGTATAACTCGGTCAACTAAGTAAATACTTGTTCCACGATCATGTGCTTCTTGATCAATCGGTGAGCTATCTGTCACATAGTAAGTAACGTCTGCAATATGTACTCCTAACTTGTAATGACCATTTTCAAGCGCTGTTACTGTAACGGCATCATCTAAGTCCTTTGCATCTGCTCCATCTATTGTTACAATTTGTTCACCACGAAGATCGCGACGAGTGCCAATAGCTGATTCATCAATCTCATCCGGTACTGCATTTGCTTGATCCATTACTTCCTTAGGGAATTCTTGAGGTAAATCAAACTTATGAATAACCGATAGAATATCAACACCAGGATCATTTTTATGTCCAAGTACTTGGACTACAATTCCTTCTGCACTTTTCCCATTCTCTGGAAATTGAGTAAGTTCTACAACAACTTTATGACCTTCTACAGCACCTTGAGAATTGCTCTTTGTAATAAAAATATCGCTTCCGAATCGTTTATCATCAGGAACAACGAAGCCAAAACTTTTCTGAGCCTGGTATGTACCTACCATTTTCGTTTGACCACGTTCAATAATTTTTACAATTGTCCCTTCTCTACGTGCATCACTTTTTTCTTTTGTAATACGAGCTAAAACGATGTCTCCATGTAAAGCACCATTTAAATCTGACGGCGAAATAAATACATCTTCTGCCCCTGCTTCTTCTGGAATGACAAACGCAAAGCCTTTAGCATGGCCAGTTAATTTACCTCTTACTAAATGAGATTGATCAGGTAAGCTATATTTATTATTTCGAGAACGTACAATATAACCCTCATCTTCTAAAATAACGAGCGTTTTTACTACTTCTCGAAAGTCACTTGCTTCAGTCAGCTCCATAGCCTCTTCAATACCTTGAATATTTAAAGGCTTATAGTCTTCACTTTTCATCAATTCTAATAATTTTTCTTTCCATTGCTGATTCATAATTTTCCCTCCTTTTTTCTAACTCTTAAAGGATATTTAGTTTAAGTTTGTCCAGAAAGATTTCATTCTACCATTCCAATTCATTAAGAAATGCTAGTACATCTTCATGTAACATGTCTTTTTCCTGTCCAAGCGTAATAACATGTGTTGAATTTTCGTACCACTTTAATTTTTTCTGATCAGATTGCACTTCATTATAAATAATATTTGCGCTGTCAGTATTAATCATCTCGTCTACAGTAGATTGTACGACAAACGTTGGTGCATATACTGTATCAACATTTTCACGCACTTCTTTAATTAAACCTTGAAGAGCCTTTAATGTATTCATCGGAGTTTTTTTAAACTCTTCCATTTCTACTTCAATTTGTTCAGGAGATTTCCCTTCACGTTTTTTAAACTCTCTTGTGTAAGCTAAGACACCTTCATACATAATTTCTTCACTTTTTATATACATCGGCGAACACATTGTGACAATACCATTCAAAGGAACAGTATAACCTAGCTTTAGTGCAAATACTCCTCCTAAAGATAGACCTACCGCCGCAATTTTTTGATGTCCTTTATCCTTTAAAAACTGATAAGCTTCCATTACATCCTTCCACCAGTCTTCTGGTCCAGTATGAACAAGCTCATCTGGTGGTACACCATGTCCTTTATAGTGCGGTGCATGACAAGTATAACCTTGTTTTTCTAAAAAACGGCCAAGCATTCGTACATCCGCAGAATGTCCTGTAAATCCATGTAATAATAATACTGCTCGATCTCCACCTTCAAACGTAAATGGCTTCGGCATTGTTACTCTCATATATACTCACTCCAAAACTTTTCTATCCATTTTTCTTTCGTTACTTTTATATTATCTAAAATGATTTTGTTTATTTAAATTAATAATCGATATCTTCAATATAAATAATTGATAATAATATTTAACTAATTTTACGTAAAGAAATTGTTCTTTTATTTTACCTTTCAATTCAATAATTTACCAATAAACAGTTTTTTTAATTAACTAGTTATGATTTAATGAAAGGTGTGGTAATAATAATGTTGGTAATTTAACCAACAAAAGGAGGATACGTTATGTTTAATAATGTTGAAGAATTTATTACTGAATGGAAAATGGAAGAAGCAAACACAATCAAGTTACTAAATGCTATGACAGATGAGTCACTTGATCAATCAATTGGTGAAGATTTTAGCTCTTTAGGAGAATTAGCTTGGCATATAACTACAGCAATTAAAGCGATCATTTCACAATCAGGATTACAATTCGAAGCATCCATGAGCAAGGAAGAGATGCCAGCAACTGCGAAGGAAATTACTGAAAAATACGCAGAAGCAAGTAAAGCAATGGTTGAAGCAGCAGAAAAAGAATGGAAAGAAAAAGACTTAAATCAAATCATTAATGCTTTTGGATTCCTTGAAATGCCTATCCATGCATTACTACGTATGGCAATTTCACATCAAACGCATCACCGCGGCCAAATGACTGTATTAATGCGACAAGCAGGATTAGCTATTCCTGGAATGTACGGTCCAAGTAAAGAAGAATGGGCTGCAATGAAGGGATAATTTTTTGTGGCTAATTGTGGGACGACCTGGTTTTTAGGTTGTCTTTTTTATTACTCCAAATCGAACTACATAGTTTACAATTTTAGAAAAATAAAAAAGCCACCTTTTTGGTAGCTTGTTTTATTACAGTTTAAAATACGTTACAGCAATTGTTAGAATGAAGAATAAAACCGCTACAACAACTGTGATTCGTTGTAAAACTAATTCGAAACCACGAGCTTTTTGCTTGCCAAACAGTTGCTCAGCACCACCAGAGATCGCACCTGATAGGCCGTTACTTTTACTAGATTGAAGTAGAACTAAAACAATCATAAGTACTGAAACAATAATTAATAGTACAGATAAAAACGTATGCATTTCTTCACCTCCACAGTAAAATACTGTTACTTCCTATTCTACTATGAAGAATACTATACTTCAATATGAGAGTACAACACTTATTTAATGTTTTAAGATCGTTTCTTCAATCCAAGTTTTTACATCCTGATGTACTTCATCTTTATTTGTTTCATGAAGCATCTCATGGCGACCTTCTTCATATAATTTCAACTTTACATTTGAACATCCAATATCTTTATATAACCCATATACCTTCTTTACACCTTCACCATTTTGACCAACTGGATCTTTATCTCCTGAAAAAATATAAATTGGCAATGAAGTTGGTGTCTTCGTTACTTCCTCTTTACGATGTATAATTCCGATCCCTTTCAACAGTTCGCGATAATAGCTTGCAGAACAAATAAAACCACAATATGGATCTTTTATATAGCGATCAATCTCAGCTTCATCTCTTGTTAACCAATCATATTTTGTTTTAGGAAACTTAAAATGATTATTGAAGTTTCCAAAGGTTAAAAAGTCTAAAACCTTACTTCTCTTACTAGCTCCAATTAAAAATGCTTCTGCGCTTGAAATAAAAACTCCTAATTTTCTTAGTATTCCTGGATCGCATCCAGTTCCAGAAATAATTAGCCCATCGTATAGTCCCCCATTTAATTGAACAACTCGTCTGCTCAAATAAGATCCCATACTATGCCCAAATAGAATTAAAGGAATATCTTTCAGTTCTTTTCTAATCATCTTACTTATAAAAATGATATCATTAGCAACTTCATCCCAGCCGATTTCTTCACCAAAAAAACCTAAATCATCCTCAATAGCCGCTGTTTTTCCATGACCTCTTTGATCATGAACAAAGACTGCAAACTGATTATGAACTAAATATTCAATAAATTTTTCATAAGCTCCACCATGCTCTGCCATTCCATGTACAATTTGAATCACAGCAATTGGTTCAGCAGGAATATATTTTCGCAAATAGATTTTTGTTCGATCCTTCGCCGAAATTAATCCTTCCCAATTATTCATTTTTATGCCCCTTCATCTCATATGTTGTAAAAGATACTAATAAGAAAAAACAAGTGAAATAGATTATTTCTAATCGTATGTAATTAAATGTAAATTCATCACCTAATAGTCTCCAAAAAACAATTACTATTGTAACAATAACAATCATAAATGGAAGTAAATATGTTTTTATAGTATACCAAAGAAAATCTTTTAAGTATGCGAAAAATTTCATAATTATCCTCCCAACTTATTGCCATTCTTATCCATAATTCAATACTAATCCATATTTCCTAATTCTATAGTTTAATTTTTAACAATTTAGCATCAATTTGGTGAACTTTTTATGTCAAAGTTAAGCTCATATTTAGGATTTTAAACTAAGCATGTTTTGTATTGAAGTTTGAATTGAGATAAATACAGAATGAATGGGGGATTCGAAATGAAAAGAGGCATTCAAACATTTTTAAGCATTTTCTTTGCTATTGTAATGCTTGTCTTATTCGTCATATTTTTCATAAAAGACGATTCTTATCGCTATCCAATCGCACTAGGTGGCCTCGTTTGTGCACTCGTGCCACTCATATTAGATAAATTTTTTAAAATTCGATTTGCATTTTCGTTTATTCTCTCTTATTTTGCTTTTTTAATAGGGTCCCTATGTCTTGGTTCAATGCTTAGATTTTATAGCTTAGGCTGGTGGGATACGTTTTTACATTTTCTAAGTGGAACACTAGTCGCATTTTTAGCAATTGATTTATTGGGAAAATTGACAACGAAACAGTCTCAAAGCGGAATGTCAGCTGGATTCATTTTTCTATTTGTATTTGCATTCGGAGTATTTTGTGGAGCCTTATGGGAAATTTGGGAATTCAGTAGCGACCAATTTTTTGGAACTAATACCCAAGGCGGTGGTAATTTTGATACGATGACAGATATAATCGCAGACTCAATCGGAGCACTCGTTATCGCAATTGGGTTTGCTAGAAGGTCGAGAAAAAATAAGTAGATAGTTTCATTTCATTAAAGAACAGACATAAACTTCATAAAAAGGCCCACAAGAATATTAAATGCTTGTGGGTCTTTATTAATATCTTATTCCCTGCTTTTTCTGTCATTTAAAATATTTTGAATCCCTTTAATCCTACTCTTAATTAGTTACTATTTGGATCTGTATTATCAAGATAAGTTGAACCCACAGTCTGTGATTATTCTTCATCATCCCAAACATTATAAGCCAAATTAAACAATTCACTTTGACTATTATATTTCTCATCTCCAGTACTTTTTACATACTGATATACCCCATTTTCATCTTGCTCACGTGCTTTTGCAGTATCGAAGAGCATCATAAGTAAGATACTCATAATTCGCTTTTTTATATGATCAGCGAAAATTGGAAAAAAGATTTCAACTCGTTTTTCCATATTACGTGTCATTAAATCAGCAGATGATAAAAAGATTTTCTGCTCCCCATTATGATAAAAATAATAGATTCGACTATGCTCTAAAAATCGCCCAACGATACTAATGACACGAATATTTTCACTCACACCTTTTATTTGAGGACGCAAGCAGCAAGTTCCGCGAACAATTAAGTCAATCTTTACCCCAGCTTTAGATGCTTCATATAGCTTCATAATAATTTGCTTATCAGTTAAAGAATTCATTTTGGCGATGATTCTTCCATTTCCATATTGTTTATGAAAAGCAATTTCCTCATCAATCATTCGAATAAAATCATGACGAATACTATACGGAGCGACAGATAAATGCCTAAAGTCAGGCTTTTCCATAAACCCACTTAAGAAGTTAAAAAAATTTGTAGCATCTACTCCGATTTGTCGATTAGCAGTCATTAGTCCCATATCTGTATAAATTTTTGCTGTTGCATCATTATAGTTGCCAGTGCCCAAGTGTACAAATCGTTCAATTCTTCCATTCTTTTTACGAACAACGAGTGTGATTTTACTATGTGTTTTTAAATGAGTCATTCCATAAATAACATGGCAGCCCTCTTTTTCTAATTCCTTTGCCCAATGTACATTGTTTTCTTCGTCAAAACGAGCTTTTAACTCTACAAGAACAGTTACTTGTTTACCATTTTCTGCTGCACGCTTTAACGCCTCAATAATAGGAGAATCACCACTTACTCGATACAAAGTTTGTTTAATCGCTAAGACGTCAGGATCATTTGCTGCATCTAATACAAAATCTAATACCGGCTCAAATGATTCGTACGGATGATGAAGCAATATATCTTGTTCCAATATTTTTTCAAATATATCCTCATCAGTTTCAAGATCTTGTGGTGGCTGTGGGATTAATGTTTCATATACTAAATGCTCTTTATATTGTTCTAATTCCTTATAAAAACTAAATAAAAAGGTTAAATCTAGTGGACCATCAAGCTTATATACATCCTTACCGTGTACATCAAGCTCATCTAATAAATAGTTTAATATGTAATCACTCGCGCCAGACTGTCCAATTTCAAGTCGAACCGCCGAACCCCATTTTCGTTTTTTTAACTCTATTTCTATTTCACGAAGTAAGTCCCTCGCACCTTCTTCATGAATCGTCAAATCAGCATTTCTTGTAATTCTAAACTGCGCTACTTCTCGTACGATAAAACCTCGGAACAAAAGATGTATATAAGCAGTAATAGCATCTTCCAATAAAATATAACAATGCTTTTCATCAAGTGTAGGTATTGATATAAATCTTTTTAACAAAGAAGGGACTTGTACAATTGCAAATTTATTGCGCTTTTCTTCCTCCCCTGTCATATCTTCTAAATAAACTGCCAAATTTAAGCTTTTATTTAATAGCATTGGAAATGGTCTATACGCATCGATTGCCATTGGTGTTAATACGGGAAGTACTTGCTCTTCAAAGTAATTTTCTAAATAATCTTTTTGACGATCACTAAGCTCATGATATTTTACTAGATGAACATTCTCCTCTTTTAATTTTGGAATTAATGTTTCTGTAAATGTTTTATATTGTAAATTTACAAGTTCATGACCAACTGTTGAAATTTGTGAAAGTTGCTGTTTTGGTGTTAAACCAGCCTTATTTTCTGGCCTATTAAAACCTGCTTTTACTTGATCCTTTAGGCCAGCAAAACGTACCATAAAAAACTCATCTAAATTCGAACTAAATATTGCCAAAAATTTCAAACGTTCAAGCAAAGGATTATGTACGTCTAAGGCCTCTTCTAAAACACGTTCATTAAAAGCAAGCCAACTTAATTCTCGATTATTATAATATTGTGGATCTGCTAACTCTATTTTTCTACCACTATACTCTTTTGTCGCTATCATCATTTACACCCTTTTTGAACATATTCTAGAAATACGATCTCTTTATTTTTTAATTAATATCTACTCCATAATCCTACAATAATAAAATTTACCCATTATTAACGCCATGTTAATAAATTGTAAATATATGAAAAAATTGTTAATTCATGACAATTTTTAATTAAAATAAAAAAGCACAATCTGATTACTCAGATTTGTGCTTTTCAAAATGGATATATGTTGTTT
Source organism: Gottfriedia sp. NPDC058432 (assembly GCF_042721555.1). Taxonomy (NCBI): domain Bacteria; kingdom Bacillati; phylum Bacillota; class Bacilli; order Caryophanales; family Bacillaceae; genus Gottfriedia; species Gottfriedia sp. NPDC058432. The sequence continues at coordinate 209,474 of NZ_JBHXLC010000002.1, read as the reverse complement.
TATTAAATAGTTTTTCTAATTGCTTTATCTGTTTTTCAGATTCAATTTCTTCAACTGTTGAATCGTCTATACATTTAAGTTGTACGATCAAGTCATCATTGTTTAATTTAAATTCAATATTCTTTACTACTTCTCTTTTCGATGCGTTTAGACTATTAGCAAACTTTAAAAGGATCCCTAAAAAGCGTAGTTTCTTAAGCTCATCCGCTGTAAACCACTCAAGAAACGGTTTAACATATTGCTTAAAGCTATTTTTATTTTTATATGAAGCCATTAAGGCAATTTTTATGCGATCTTTATGGCTTAATCCTTCAATTGTACGATTAGATAATAAATAGAAAGTATGCTGACTACTTGATTCTTCGTCTATGTATTGTCCAAGATTATAGACCCGAGTTGCTAGATTTATGTCTAATATATCTCCATACTTTATTTGATATAAATTGTATAAATTTATTTGCTCTACTAATTGGTTTACTAAAACCTTAATATGATTTACGTGATTTATATTTACATCATAATCTTTCTCTAAATCACTAAAACTTTTGTCTAATACATTAGGAAGTAACTTTTCTCCGTTTAATATACACTCTTCCATAAAGATACCATCTCTCAGGCCTTTATTACTGAAAATAAAGCTCTTTGCATTAACAATTGAATAAAGCTCTTTAAAGACCTCAATTGCAGGAAGAATGATATCAGCACGATCTTTTGATAGACCTTCCGTTCTTAAAATATGGTCAAACTCTAATGATGAAAGATGTTTTTTTATGAAGTTTATCTCTTCAAAATTCATCTCATATTGATGTATACCTGTAATCGGGTAATTAACCAAACTTTGATGGATTTGTACTACATTTCGAGCACTTCCCCCAACTGCGACAATCGGAACTTGCTTTTCTCTAAGCCAATCTAAAGATTCAAATTGCTTTTGTATAAATTGAGTAAGTTGCTTCATTTCTTCAGCAGTTGGAATATTGCTTGATATAAAATCCTGCTTTAAAGATAATGCTCCAAATGGAAAACTATGAAAATGGATCATTTCACGATTCTTAAAATAAGTTACCTCTGTGCTACCTCCACCAATATCAATTGTAACTCCCTCTTGTATTGGAGTAGAATTTACAACGGCAAGAAATCCATAAAACGCTTCATCATAACCCGATAAAATTTGTAATGTAAAATCAGTTTTTTCGGCCACTAGTTGAATCAATTCGTCTCGATTAATGGACTGTCTAATCGTTGCAGTCGCTACACATTTAACTTCACTAATTTTATGATGACGAGTGATTTCCTGAAACATCAGAAGTGTTTTAAGTAATATATTCTTTCCTTCAGTATTCAAAACTTCTTGATCATTTAAATATTTACGTAAACGTGCTACCGTTTTAATATTCTCAATTTCTTTTATACGCCCGCTTTTACTTTTTTCATATATAACAAGTCTGATTGTATTTGAACCTATATCAATGATGCCGTATTTCTCTTTCAAACTTCTCATCCTTTATTTAAATATTTAGTAAAATTTCTAGTTCCTCCATTATATCAATAGATAGGCAATAAATAATCCTTTCTTGTTGAATAGGTACTTTTGTCATACTATCAAATAAATTATCTATTCGACTAATTTACCAAGACTCTTTAATATTCAATTTTATTTTAAATTCACACTTGGATTTCAATGGTTATATACTCCTCGAAAGTCACAATAAAAAACCCGATTACTCTTAACGAATAATCAGGCTTTAATTAATAGTTTTCTGATTTTGCCTCAACTATGACATTCTTCATAATCTTGAACATTGGTACCATAATGATGATTCCAATAACAAATAATAATGCTGAAACTTGATAAATAGAGACTAAAGAAAAATGCTCCTTTAAAATCCCTGCCAAGCTCATTGTAATGACCATAGCTCCCATAAATAATGGTGTTAATATACCGTTTACCCTACCTACAAACTTTTCATCAGTATTTTTTAAGATGATTGTATTAATACCAATATGCAATGCAGGCATAAATAATCCGATAAAGAATTCAGCAACTAACGTTAGCCAGAATATCTCAGACCAACCTATTACAAATATTCCAATCGCATTGACCGCCATACCGATTAATAATAAAACATGCGGTGCCAACTTATTAGATATTACCATTATTAGGCCACCACCTATAATCATAGCGGCTCCATTTGCAGCAAATATCCATTGTAAATATTCCTTATCCAATCCTAGTCGCTCAGTTACTAAAAAAATCGCTAATGGATGTATAAGGCCTATACCTAATCCTGCTGCTGCAAATACTCCACCTAAATAAACGAGAATTTTACGAGACCAAACGTATTGGAATCCTGACTTCATCTCTTCCATTAATGATGTTGTATGTTCTGCCTTTTCTTCTTCTTGATCTTTAGGTAACCTTGTTAATACTAAAGCTGACATAAGAAAAGCAATACCTACAATTGCCATCGATACATGCATTCCAGCTTGTTGAAATACGAACGTACCTAATACTGGACCTAAAATCATAAAGACTGCCATCATCGTTTGAAATATAGACATACCTGCTTGCATTTGCTCACCTGGTACATGAACTTTAAATAACTTCATATTGGAAGGCTGAGAAAACTGGGACAAGATTGCTGAAACTAATGTAGCAAAAAACACAAACTTCCAAGTTCCATATAAAAGTGCTAACAAAATAACAAATATAGATACAGCACTTAAAAGATCGCACCAAATCATTGTACGCTTTGGTTTCCAGCGATCGGCAAAAGTTCCACCGATAAAAGAAAAAATAAAAATCGGCGCAAATTCAGCAACTGAAATCAGTGATACGGCTGTTGCATCGCCATTTGTCTTTTCCACAACAAATAATAATATTGCAAAATTACGAATCCAAATACCAACTTGAATAAACAAACCTGCTGAAAGAATCGTCTGGATAAAAGGATTTTTTAACAAAGAAGCCATTGAAGGATTTGAAGCTGTTGGAGTAGATGTAGACATTTTTTCCCCTCTCTTATTTTTAATTCATTCCGAATTAATCTCAATCAAACACAGGAACTAATGTTCGCGTATTCTTATTTTAACATTAGGATTCTTTAATAATCAATCCTAATTATTACAAATACAAAAATTATCTAACGGATCAATTAAATAGATGATGACACCACTTACATTAAATTTAAACTCATTGAAGAAAGAAAGGAAATTAATATCTGATCAGCAGCCTTACTCATTTTGTATGTATCAATTATTAGTAATCTAATAGATTTCACAGAAACAATTTATTCAACTCATTAATATTGACTTTTTATTGTTACAATTATATTATTACCCCTTTTATACTAAAACTTATCTTCTAACATGCTTTCACCTCTTTTTCTCACCACTCCATAATTTAATAATTTATTTCCTCATTAGACTTTACTTCGATACATTTTCTTAATCTTTTCATACTTGTTTCTAGATAATTAGTAATTAATTTAAGCAATGTACTACTCATTTATCTAGCTTTATTTTGATAGATTTGTGAACGCTTTTTATTGAGGTTTAAATCTTAATAATAATGACCACTTATATTATTAAACATCTTACTAATAAAGGAGGTTATATTTTTTATGAACAACAATAGAAAAAAAGTTTCTCAGTATTTGGAGAATATAGAAGAAAAAAAAAGATTCATAGTTGAAAAGTTTCTCGAAGATAATAAAAACTTTCTATTATTTGTATCATATCTAGAACATCCGGATATAGAAAAACAAAGAATTATAGATTCTTCTTTTAAAAAGTTTTTATTTGAATTTAGAAAGAAAAGTTACTTTAAAAGTCTAATACGCTATAAATCTATAGATTTCGATAAGCGAATAAATAAATTGAATAACAGAAATATATTATCAATAGATAAACCTATAAAACTGGACGTAATAAGTATAAAGAACAATATTATCGTTAATGAAAATCCTAATATCTATAGTAGCTTGGATTCTTTTGAACAAATAGAAAACGATGTCTTAAGAAGTGCAATAAAAACTTTAACACCAAAGCAGCAACAAATTATTAAATTAATATATTTTCATCATTTATCACAAACTGAAGCTGCTAGGATGACAAACTCTTCTCCCCAAAATATCAATAGAATTCATAAAAAAGCTATTGAACAAATTAAGTCTAAATTTAATTCATAAATGTTTGGAGTTGTGCTTTAATGCCTAGTCACGAGGATTTTCAAACTTTATTAGACGATCTCAAATTTTATATTAACAGCCATGTTAGGAAAGTAACTTATGCCAATCAAGAAGATTTAGCGCAAGAAATCAAAATATTAATCTACGAGAAATTTTTAAATATCAATAATATTATCTCTGAACCACCTGGTTTTTTTGAGTTTATAAACGAGCAAAAAATTGACAATGAAAAATAATATAAAGGAGAAAAAGATGCCTGAGGTAATACCTAATATTACATTTGTGATTTTCCAATAGTAGTACTTATTTAACTATTATATTGGTTTAAAAAAAGTAGAATTACTAGCACATTTAAAGCAATTAAAGGTAATTATAAACAAAAAGAATTAAGGAGTTAAATTAAATGAAAACTACTAAAACCTCCGAGTTTAGAACTCTATACAAAAAGTTTCAACCAATTTTTTTAAGTTATAACGATATTCAAGACCTATATCATGTATATACAAAGCAACCTCACAATACTAGAGATATAGTAGAAGATTTTGAATCTTTTGGGAAAGAAAGAATCTTACAGATATTATCTGAAACACTCGGAGCAAAATGTAACTTTACAATGTTTCAAGAAATAAATTTATTTAATATTGATGGTATAAAATCAATTTTTTACCATACTCTGAAAGATATAAAAATATATGAGATTTTAAATTTGTTAAAGAAAAAAGGAAAACTAAAATATGTTTTATATGTTTATAATCTTGATTTAAAAAATGGTAATAAGACCGAATTCGAACAAACTATACAAATAGCATATATCTGGTAAGGGTAAGGTATTCATACTAAAAATTTTAGATCCTTATTTAATTAATAAGGTTTTTTTGTTTGTTTACTTTAAAATTAACCTGACTTAAGAAACCCTCAACTATATCTACAACTTCATTATGCGTATTTTTAAATGAACCCAAATCTAGAAACTCTTTTATCTTTCCTCCTGCGGTTACAATCTTTACTAAAATTTTATCTTTTCCATAAATCATTATCGTTGTAACTAATTTACAACCTAAATTAATAGAAAACTTTTCAAGTATAAAAATAACCCCGTCGCTTAGTGCAACTTTTTCGATAATGTTAAAATTTTTAGCTCGAATGCATTCTTCCACATTCTTAAAATTAATATCTTTAAAACAATTAATACTCATAAACTCTTTCTCATATTTCCTCATTATAATACCTCCTATTTATTGTAATTTATATTATTATTTTACTTGATTTTACTAAAGTAATTTAACATCAAAAGTTACAAAAAAATGTCATTGATGTTAATCAATGACATTTTTTACTATTAGATGAATTGTGCAGTTTGTTTTGTTGTATAGCTCCATGCATTACCAGATGCAGAACCTGTAAATGTCTTATAAACCGCAGTTTTTATTCTTAAGTATTTATAGGTTCCACTTTTAAGCTTTGACATATTAGAAGTATATTTTGCATTATCAAGCGCTTTTTTAACACCATCTGCTGCCCCTAATAATGTTATTGCAATACCTGCTACTGCATAGATAGCTGCTGCAAAAAATACTCCTATTATCGTTACTACTATACCTGCCCCACCGAGACTTATAGCAGTTACAATATCTTTATAGCCTCCTGAATTTTTTCGAATAAATTCATCATTTAATTGTTTATATGTCTTATCAACATTACTTAAGTTTTTAACAAAAAAAATTTCTCCAGGAACTGGCATTCGAATCTCTCCTATTAATTTAATTTTTTAAAACAAAACATCAAAACCGGTATTTGTGTTTGTATATATAAGTGAAAGATTCAAGGATTTTTTCAACCTATGTGCAATAAATTAAAAAAATTTAAAATTAATCAATAAAAAAAAGAGAAGGTGACGATCCTTCTCTTTTTAACGTGTCTATAATGGATTATGTTTTTTTGTTAATGCACTTAGTTTTGATTCAATTATTTTCTTAAGTTGTAGAAAGATTTTAATCCTTGGTATACTGCGCTTTCGCCTAACTCGTCTTGAATACGTAATAATTGGTTGTATTTAGCGATACGGTCTGTACGAGAAGCAGAACCTGTTTTAATTTGACCAGCATTTGTAGCAACTGCGATATCAGCGATAGTGCTATCTTCAGTTTCACCAGAACGGTGAGAAACTACTGCTGTGTAACCAGCACGTTTAGCCATTTCGATTGCATCGAAAGTTTCAGTTAATGTACCGATTTGGTTAACTTTGATAAGGATTGAGTTTGCGATACCTTTTTCAATACCTTCAGCTAACTTTTTAGTGTTTGTAACGAATAAATCGTCACCTACTAATTGTACTCGGCTACCTAAACGTTCAGTTAATAATTTGTGACCATCCCAGTCATTTTCATCTAAACCATCTTCAATTGAAAGGATTGGGAAATCATTGCAAAGTTGCTCGTAGAAATCAACCATTTCAGCTGAAGATACGCCAGTACGTCCTTCACCTGCAAGATCGTATTTACCAGTTTCTTTGTTAAAGAATTCAGAAGAAGCAACGTCCATTCCTAAGAATACTTGCTCTCCAGCTTTATAACCAGCTTTATCAATTGCTTCCATGATTACTTCTAAAGCTTCACGGTTTGAACCAAGGTTTGGAGCGAATCCACCTTCGTCACCAACAGCTGTGTTTAAACCTTTATCATGTAATACTGCTTTAAGGTTGTGGAAAATTTCAGTACCCATACGAATTGCTTCTTTAAAGCTTTCAGCACCTACAGGTAAGATCATGAATTCTTGGAAGTCTACGTTATTATCAGCGTGAGAACCACCGTTGATGATGTTCATCATTGGAACTGGTAATTGTTTCGCGTTAAATCCACCAAGGTATTGGTATAATGGTAAACCTAATTCATCAGCTGCTGCACGAGCTACTGCCATAGATACACCTAGGATTGCGTTAGCACCTAATTTACCTTTGTTTTCAGTACCATCTACTTCAATCATACGACGGTCGATTGAAACTTGGTCAGTTACTTCGTATCCAACGATTTCTTCAGCTAAAATATCATTAACGTTAGATACAGCTTTCTCAACACCTTTACCAAGGTAACGAGATTTGTCTCCATCACGTAATTCAACAGCTTCGTATTCACCAGTTGAAGCACCACTTGGTACTAATGCACGGCCAAAACCGCCATCTTCTGTATAAACTTCTACTTCTACAGTAGGGTTACCACGAGAATCTAATACTTCGCGAGCATAAACATCAATAATCATTGACATAATAAAATCTCTCCTTTTAGTTGCGTTATACGCTTAATTAAAAACTTTTTATATTAACTGTTCACTTATTTAATAAGTGATTTACCAGTCATTTCTTTTGGTTGTTCTACTTTTAATAAATCAAGAACTGTTGGAGCTAAATCACCTAAAATACCATCTTCACGTAACGTAACACCTTCTTCAGTTACAATAACTGGTACAGGGTTAGTCGTATGAGCTGTCATAGGTTCACCCTCAGGTGTAATTTCTTCATCAGCATTTCCATGGTCAGCAGTAATGATCGCTTTTCCGCCTTTTGCTAGAATTGCATCAACTACTTCTCCTAAACATTCATCAACTGCTTCAATTGCTTTAATTGTCGGCTCAAGTTTTCCTGAATGTCCTACCATATCTGGATTTGCAAAGTTCAAGATGATTACATCATGCTTGTCTGCAGCAATCTCTTTAAGTAATGCATCTTTTACTTCATAAGCACTCATTTCAGGTTGCAGGTCGTAAGTTGCAACTTTTGGCGAGTTAATCAAAATACGTTCTTCACCCGGGAACTCTGCTTCACGGCCTCCACTAAAGAAAAATGTAACATGTGGATACTTTTCCGTTTCAGCAATTCGTAATTGATTTAACTTATTTTGAGCAAGTACTTCACCTAATGTGTTATCCAAATTAGTTGGTTTAAATGCAACATAACCTTGTACTGTTTCACTAAAATGTGTTAAGCAAACGAAATGAAGATTTTTTGGGAACTTACTTCCACGATCAAAGTCACGGAAATCATCGTTTGTAAATACATTTGAAATTTGTATTGCACGGTCAGGTCGGAAGTTGTAGAAGATAATTGAATCTTCATCACTTATTGTTGCAACTGGAGTTCCATCTTCTTTTACCATTACAGAAGGTAAAACGAATTCATCATGGATACCATTCGCATACGAGTCTTCAATTAATTCATAAGGACTTGTATAAGTTGGTCCTTCTCCATATACCATTGCACAATAGCATTTTTCTACGCGATCCCAACGTTTGTCACGGTCCATGGAATAATAACGGCCAGAAATTGTTGCAAATTCTCCGACACCATATTCTTTAAATTTTGCTTCTGTTTGATCGATATATTTTTTAGCTGTAGTTGGACCAACATCTCGTCCATCAAGGAAAGCATGTAAATATACCTTTTTCATACCTTCTTCAGCAGCTAATTTTAATAAAGCAAACATGTGATTAATATGGCTGTGAATACCACCATCAGACAGTAAACCAAAAATATGTAATGCTTTATCTTTTTCTTTTGCACTTTTAATTGCATCGATGAATGTATCATTTTTTTCGAATTCGCCTTCACGAATAGCCTTATTTACACGCGTTAAGCTTTGATAAACAATTCGTCCAGCTCCGATATTCAAATGACCAACTTCAGAATTACCCATTTGTCCTTCAGGTAGCCCTACTGCTTCACCGCTAGCAGTTAATTGTGCGTGAGGATATTTATTCCAATATCTATCATAATTTGGTTTCTTCGCTTGTGCAACAGCATTTCCAAATGTTTCATCGCGCAAACCAAATCCATCTAGGATAATTAACGCTACTGGTTGTTTACTCATTACTTAACAGCCTCCAATAATGCAAGGAAAGAAGCTGGTTCTAAACTTGCTCCACCTACTAACGCACCGTCAATATCAGGTTGAGCCATATATTCTTTAATATTTTCAGGTTTTACACTGCCACCATATTGAACACGTACAGATTCTGCAACAGTTTCATCATAAAGACTTGCTACAACATCACGAACAAATTTACATGAATCTTGTGCATCTTTTTCTGTAGCAGATTTTCCTGTTCCAATTGCCCAAATCGGTTCATATGCAATAACTAAATTCTTTACTTGCTCATCTGTTAGACCTGCAAGATCAGCTGTTAATTGAGTACGAATAACTTCCTCAAATTTACCGCCTTCACGTTCTTCAAGCGTTTCACCACAGCAAAGTATTGGCGTAAGGCCGTGTTCGAAAGCTTTTTTTGTTTTACTATTAATAAACTCATCTGTTTCGCCATAATATTCACGACGCTCAGAATGTCCGATAATCGCATAAGTTACGCCTAAATCTTTAAGTGCTACTGGGCTAATTTCTCCAGTATAAGCACCACTATCTTGATCACTTACATTTTGAGAACCAATTTTTAATTCAGTTCCTTTTGTACCGTATAACATAGGTGCAATAAATAATGCAGGAGCACAAACTGCTGAATCTACTTTATCAGATGATGGAATGCTATTTTTTACTTCTTCAACAAATGTCATCGCTTCGTTAAGCGTCTTATTCATTTTCCAGTTACCTGCGATAATTGGTTTACGCATGAGAAACACCTTCCTACAATTGGTAAGACATAACATCTTACTCTATTTCAATTACTAAATATTGTAAAGCTTTAAGACTTATTTATCGTTTAATACCGCAACTCCAGGAAGCTCTTTACCTTCCATAAATTCTAATGAAGCACCACCACCAGTAGAAATGTGGCTCATTTTATCTGCTAAACCGAATTTTTCAGCAGCAGCAGCTGAGTCTCCACCACCGATAATTGAATACGCATCAGAATCTGCTAATGCTTGTGCTACTCCTTTAGTACCTTGAGCAAATTTATCGATTTCAAATACACCCATAGGTCCATTCCAAATGACTAATTTAGAGCTATTAATGACATCTGCATAAAGAGCAGTTGTTTTTGGTCCAATATCAAGAGCTTGCCAATCCGCTGGAATACCATCAATATCAACCTGTTGCGTATTAGCATCTTCACCGAATTTGTCAGCAATAATTGCATCAATTGGCATATAGAATTTAACGCCTTTAGCTTCGGCTTTTTGCATAAATTCATTAGCTAAATCAATTTTATCTTCTTCTAAAAGAGATTGACCGATTTCATAGCCTTTAGCTTTTAAGAATGTATAAGCTAAACCGCCACCAATAATTAAGTTATCTACTTTTTCTAATAAGTTTTCAATTACACTAATTTTATCTCGAACTTTCGCTCCACCGATAATAGCTGTAAATGGACGCTCTGGATTAGAAAGTGCTTTACCTAAAACGCTTATTTCTTTTTCCATTAAGAATCCAGCTACCGCAGGAATAAATTTAGCAATACCAGCAGTTGTAGCATGTGCACGGTGTGCAGCACCAAAAGCATCATTTACATATACATCAGCTAAAGAAGCAAATTCTTTTGCTAGAGCTTCATCATTTTTCTCTTCGCCTGGGTAGAAACGAACGTTTTCTAATAATAAAACATCGCCTTCGTTCATTTTGCTAATTGCTTCTTGAACTTTAGGTCCGTATGCTTCATCAGTTTTAATTACGTTTTTACCTAATTTTTCGCTTAAACGTGTAGCAACTGCATTTAAACGCATGTCTTCATTTACTTGTCCTTTTGGACGTCCTAAGTGAGATGCTAAAATAACTTTTGCTCCGTTTTCTATTAAATACTGAATCGTAGGAAGAGCAGCACGAATACGAGTATCATCAGTTACTTCTCCGTTTGCCATCGGTACGTTAAAATCTACACGGCAAAATACGCGTTTCCCTTTTACATCAATGTCATGTAATGACTTTTTGTTCATAGTAGGTGCCTCCAGTACTGTTTTTATTCATCCATTCAATTTCACTGGTCGATCCGTCTCATACAAAGTCGTATCTATTCTGTGATATTGTCACCGCAATTTTAACAGATTATGTACATCAATTGGAATTTATTTCTAGAGTATTTTTTTATATTGTGTTGGATTAGTGACAAAAGAGGATTTTTATCAAACAAAAGAGGGGAGGAAATTCCCCTCACCCTCATATTAATTTTTATTAAAAATTATAGACCTTTTGAAGCGATGTGAGCTACTAAGTCAACTACACGAGTTGAGTAACCAGTTTCATTATCGTACCAAGAAAGGATTTTAACCATGTTGCCTTCCATAGTCATTGTAGATAATGCATCGATTGTAGAAGAGTTTGTGCAACCGTTATAGTCGATTGATACTAATGGCTCTTCAGAATATCCTAAGATACCTTTTAATTCACCTTCAGAAGCAGCTTTAAATGCAGCATTTACTTCTTCAGCAGTTACTTCAGCGTTTAATTCTACTACTAAGTCAACTAAAGATACGTTAGCAGTTGGTACACGTACAGCACCACCGTTTAATTTACCTTTTAATTGAGGTAATACTAATGAAACTGCTTTAGCAGCACCAGTAGTTGTTGGAATCATGCTCATTGCAGCAGCACGTGCACGACGTAAATCTTTGTGTGGTAAATCAAGAATTTGTTGGTCATTTGTGTATGAGTGAACAGTTGTCATCATACCACGTTTGATACCGAATTTTTCGTCTAATACTTTAGCAAATGGAGCTAAACAGTTAGTTGTACAAGAAGCATTAGAAATTACATTGTGGCTAGCTGCATCGTATTTGTCATCATTTACACCCATTACGATCGTGATATCTTCATTAGAAGCTGGTGCAGAGATGATTACTTTTTTAACTGATCCACCTAAGTGTTTTTCAGCGTCTTTTTTATCTGTGAAACGACCAGTAGATTCTACTACAACTTCTACTCCGTAATCGCTCCAAGGTAAAACTGCTGGGTCACGCTCAGCAATTACTTTAATTTCGCTTCCGTTAACAACGATTGAATCGCCATTTACTGCTACATCAGCGTTTACTGAACCGTGTACTGAATCATATTTTAATAAGTGAGCTAAAGTTTTAGCATCTGTTAAGTCATTGATTGCTACAACCTCTACGTTTGGGTTGTTTAAAGCTGCGCGGAAAACCATACGTCCGATACGTCCAAATCCATTAATACCAATTTTAGTTGCCATTTTTAATTTCCTCCTTTTAATAGGTAGAATCTCTTTTTATTTTAAAGGGAACATCCTTTAATTAACTCTTTTGCTGCTCCTTCGTCTGTGACGAGGATGTTTACATGACCTTTCTTTAAGAAAGAAGCCATTGCTTTAGCTTTAGAAGATCCTCCAGATACTGCAAGTACATATGGTATATTCTCCAATTCATTCAGTTGTAAACCAATTGTTCTTACTCTGTAAACAACTTCACCATTCTCATTAAAGTAATATCCAAATGCCTCTCCTACAGCTCTAGATTCAGTTAAGATTTCTAACTGTTCTGATGAAGACTGTCTTCGCTTAGCCATCGTAAATGCATCTCCAATGCCGTGTACAACAATTGAAGAAGATCGAATTAAATTTAGAACCTCTTTTACTCTTGGTTCTTCCATCATAGTGAGATAAGCTTCTTCACTAAGTTCATCTGGTAAATGTAGTAAACGGTAATTACCTTTTGCCATTTCAGCCATTTTTGCACAAATTGTATTTGCTTGATTTCTTACTTCTTCGCCTAAGCCGCCTCGCGCTGGCACAAATAAGGTATTTAATTCTTTAGAGTCATCATTCATCATTTCAGCTACGGCAGCTAGAGTGGAACCACCAGTAACAGCAACAATATTATTTGTTTCTAGCCTTTGGTTTATACAACCTACAGCCGCTCGACCCATCTCCTTTTTTACCCAGTCCAGCTCGTCACTATCGCCTGAAACAACAATCACTTCCTTAAGATTAAATGTTTCCTTAAGCAAGTCTTCGATATTTTTCAGACCGAATAGTTCACGCATTGGTTCTTCTAGGTCTAGAAGTAAGCTTAGTCCTTCATCCGTTAATGTCATGCCCGAAGATGCAACATTAATCAGTCTTTGCTCTTTTAATAAAGCAACTTCTGATCTAAGTACTCTTTCTGTTAAACCTACACTTGCAGACAAATTTCTACGACCGATCGGCTGCATAATTCGTATATATTGTAGGATTTGAAATCTTTTTTGGATAACGGGTATTAGATCAGGTAATAATTTTTGTTGTAGCTTTAAAACTTGGTTCATTTTCATCTCCTCTTTCACAGAGTATTCACTTGGGTCTAAATGTGTCCCACTATGACATATTATGTCCCACTTGTTATAAAAAAATTACAGCGTTTTTCAACGTTGTTTTTTTGAACAAGATTTACTCCAGAAGTGAAATAACCCTGCTACATTTACATTGTAACAGGGTCAATCATTTCTTTCAACTGATAACTACCCATTTATTGCATTTAATATGTCAATTTTATGAATTCTACCGTATGCAACAGTTTCCCCATTCATTTGAATGACTGGAATCATTAGTTGATATTCCTCTAATAATGCATCATCAGAATAAATATCAATTTCATTTACTTCGATTTCATAATCTGATTGGAGCAAATGAATTGCCTCTTTTGCCTCTTCGCACAATCCACATTTCTCTTTTGTAAATAAAGTTAACTTAATCGACATCTAATTCTCCTTTTTAACTAAAGCGCTTTCGTTTTGATGAACCAGGAATTCTAAGTATGTCTCTATATTTAGCTACAGTTCTTCTAGAGATTTCCACTCCATGTTTTTCAGCTAATAATTCAACTAGCTTTTGATCTGAAAATGGTTTTTCTTTGTTTTCTTCATCAACTAGCTGCTTAATGAAAACCTGTACACTCGTTGATGCAAGCTCCTCACCATCTACACTTACACCTTGATGGAAGAATTTCTTCATTTCAAACAAACCAAACGGTGTCTGGACATATTTGTTTTTACAAGTACGGCTTATTGTTGACTCGTGTAATGAAAGTTCTTCCGCTATCTCTTTTAAAGTAAGAGTTTTTAAATTTGCAGGACCTTTTTCAAAAAAAGCAATTTGCTTTCGAAGAATACAATTCATTACTGATAACATCGTTGATTTTCGTTCTTCCAAACTTTTCATTAACCAGTTAACTTGATTATTTTTATCCTTTAAATAAACTGATACTTCTTTCTCATGTTGACCATTTAAAATTGAAGAATATTCATTAAGTACTTTTAAACGCGGCATAATTTTATCATTAATAAGTACAACAAATTCTCCGCCTATTTTTTCGACTGTTAAATCAGGCGCTACATAATTTACTTGGTCTTGGAAATAATTTAAACCTGGTCTTGGCTGAAGGGTTAAAATTAAGTCAATTTCCCTTTGTAAATCTGGCAAGCTAATCTTAAGTTTCTTCGCTATTTCTTTCCAGTTTTTATTAACAAATAGATCAAAATAATCTTTAATGACCTGTTTTGCAATAGTTGTGTCAACTTCAAGGCCATTTAGTTGAATCAATAAGCACTCTTTAACAGATCTTGCTCCAACTCCTGAGGGTTCAAAACGTTGAAGTATTTCAATGCAGATTTGTAACTGAACGAGAGAAATATTTAAATCATGTATAAGCTCTTCATCTGATTCCATCAAAAATCCATTTTTATCTAGGTTATAAATCAAATATTTAATAATTTTATATTCCTCATTATCAATTTTCAACTCATTTAACTGACTAACAAGTTCTTCTTGTAAAGTTTCTGTTCTTCGAGTATATAACTCCATTCCTTGTCCGTTGGAAGTAGTTTGTTGTTTGATTTTTGAAGAAGTGTAATCGTTATAAGGAGTTTCGACTTCAATTAAGGGATTTTCTAATGATTGCTCAAATAAAAAATCAGTAAGTTCTTGGGCATTAAATTGAAGCATTGTAATGGCTTGTCGTAGTTCCTGAGTCATTGCAAGTTTCAATGATTGTTTTTGCATTAAATTCATTTCCATACTACTTCACTCCCTTATTACTATTTTACTCGATATTTAACTTTTTCATAGTACTTGACGAATTGTTATACTAATTTAAATATAGTGAAAACGTTTACTTTTTCCTGTATAGTAAAAGTATACAACTCTTTATGATGGGTGGGCCATTATGAACAGAAAAAATCAGATTTATGAAGTTTTTCTTCAAAGTAAGGAGCAAGGTTTTACCGCTAATGAGATTGCTCAAAACCTTGGTTTAGATAGGGCAAACGTTAGCAGTGATTTAAATAAATTAGTTAAAGAAGAATTATTAATTAAAACAAATTCTAGACCGGTCGTATTTAAACTACTATCTCATACTTTACAACAATCGAATAAATCTCAAATTAAGATAGCAAGTTCGGAGTATAAATATGAATATTTTTACGATGAAAATATTAGTTTAAGACCTGCCATTGAAAAAGCAAGATCAGCTATTCTCTATCCACCAAATGGTATGCATACATTAATACTCGGTGAGACTGGTGTTGGTAAATCTGCTTTTGCTAAAAGAATGCATGATTACGCAATTCGTTCGAATGTTTTAGAAAAGGATTCTCCATTCATTATTTTTAATTGCGCAGACTACGCTAATAATCCTCAACTATTATTAGGTCAGCTATTCGGTGTACGAAAAGGCGCTTATACAGGTGCAACGGAACAAAAAGGTCTACTTGAGAAAGCAAATAACGGAATATTATTTTTAGATGAGGTTCATCGACTTACTCCTGAAGGTCAAGAAATGTTATTTACGTTCATTGATTATAAGTTGTATAGAAGACTAGGAGAGATAGAAAACGAACGAACATCGAATGTTTTAATCATTTCAGCAACAACAGAGGATCCCGAGTCTACTTTATTATCTACGTTTACACGCCGAATCCCTATGGTCATTACATTACCAGCTCTTCGTGATCGAACATACGAAGAGAGATTAACACTGATTAAACGATTTTTCACGGAAGAAAGTGTTCGTCTAGGAAAAGAAATTGTTGTAAGTGCAAATACCATTCGCTCTTTTCTATTTTATCCGTGTCAAAACAATATCGGACAACTTAAAGCCGATATTCAATTAGCTTGTGCAAAGGCTTACGCAGATTTTATTACACATAAACATGACAAAATACGTATTTATAGTACTGATTTGAACTGGTATGTGAAGGAAGGCTTATTCATTGAAAAAAAAGTGAAGCATGCAGTCACACTATTAAACGAGCATTTCGAGTTTTCACCAACAAAGGGTATAACTAGTAACCAACAATTGGATCATTCTGCAGATACAATTTATGACCGAATTGATACGAAATATGAAGAACTTAAACAACGTGGCGTTGCTCAGGACGAGTTATCCTTACTAATGGAAAACGATATCGAAAGCTATTTTACGCATTATTTAACTTCTATTAATCGTAAACTATCTAGTAAAGAAAATGTCCAAAAAATAATCAAGCCTGAAATCGTTACGCTAAGTGAAAAAGTACTAAAACTAGCAGAAGAAAAATTAAGTAAGAGATTTAATGAAAAAATACTTGTTGCTCTTAGCCTACATATACAAACGCTATTACAACGTATACAGTCAAACAAGAAAATTTATCATCCAAATATTACGCAAATCCGTGATCAATATAAGCAAGAGTTTTCCGTTTCAATTGAATGTGTAAAAATGATTGAAGATTTTTCAAATGTTTCAATCCCATTTGATGAAGTAGCATTTATAACGATGTTTTTCGTATATGGAAACGAAGATTATAAAGTGCCTAGTTCAAATGTGAAAGTAATAGTTTTAGCTCACGGTAATGGTATTGCTAGAGAGATGGCAAATGTAACAAATGAGCTTCTAGAAAACGAGGAAGTTATCGGAATTGATATGCCATTAAGTGAGCCACCACAAGATTTTTTAATTCGCGTAAAAGATTATATTAAATCATTAGGCAAATTAAATGGAATTCTACTTTGCATCGATATGGGGTCACTATCTTATATCGGTGACATAATTGAAGCCGAATTTTCAATTCCTGTACGAGTGATTCAAATGGTAAGTACCGCACATGTAATCGAAGCTTCTAGAAAAGCAACACTAGGATATAATTTAGACGAGCTTTATCAGGACGTGCGAAACTTAACTACTTTCTTCATCAATTCTCATTCTAATAAAACGAAACAACCTGAATTTAATCGTTCTGTCATTCTAACTGCATGTCTGACTGGTCAGGGAAGTGCAATAGCCATTAAAAATATACTAGCGAATAACTTGGTCTATGATAAAGAGATGCTAGAAATCGTGCCAATTAGCCTTTTAAATAAAAACGAATTACAAAAAATGTTAAATGATATATCTAAAGAACGAAGTATCGTTTGTATTGTTTCGAATTTTGATATAAATGTTCCATTTAATATGTTCCACTTACAGGATGTATTAAATATGAAGGCTACAAAAAAAATACAAGAATTAATTACTTATGAAGAAACGTACTTAAAAATGGCTGAAACATTACAAGATACGATTTCTTTAAAGGATGCTAAAAAAGTAATTAGTGTGATTAGGCGTGCTTTAAATGATATACAAGCTCAGACTAATAAATTTTTCAAGAATGAAGATTTAATGGGAATTGTGATTCATATGAGCTGTATGATTGATCGGATTCAAAACGCTCAACCTCTAATCCCATTTAAAGATAAAGAAGATAAAATAAATAGTGACTATATGCTATATTTAAAAATTAAAAAAATACTGCAGCAAATTGAGGATGCTTGTGACATTATCATACCTGATGATGAAATATGTTACTTAATGGAATTTTATTCTAGACATGATGAAGACAGCATCAAAAGTATAGTAGAAGACATTTATATTAATAATTGAATTGAGTCAAAAAAGCCAGTTACTTCCAAGCGAAGAAACTGGCTTTTTACATTCTATTTTAATATTTTACTAACTCTACTCCCTTTGGAAGTTTGGCGTTCGTTAAGATATCTAGTTCTGTTAATCTTTCAAAGCCATAAGAAGTACCATTTTTTAAATGATTATCTACTAATGCAGGATGTACCATAACTTCTACCGACTCTATACCGTTAGTTATTCTTTCTTCTATTGTCTCAAAATAGTTTGCTGGAATGTCACTTCCATAAAAATCGGTTAATAATTGATCTGTAAAAGGGGTGATCCCGTCTATTTTACTTTTTGGAGAAATACGGACTGGAAGATCATACTTTTTAGATAGTTTTGCAATAACTGGGTGTAGGAATGGAATCATATGCACATGGTGATGACTATCTAGATGTGTAGGCTTCAAACCAAAGGAAAGGAACTTTTGAATTTGCGCATCCCATTCCTTTTCAACTTCTTCTACATTAGCAACCGGATTGTCATACCAATAACTATTTTTAAGGAAAGCACCATTTTGATCTACGATTGTTTGTAAATCTGTTAATAATGGTTTACCCGCTGTTAATACAAGATGTACTCCTAGTCCTAATGAAGGATGTAATTTTGCTAGTTCGATCCCGTGCTCCACAGCATACATATTCATCATCATAGTCGCGGAGTTCACTATTCCATTCAGATGCGCTTCAATAATGCCATAATTTACACCCTTTGAATAGCCGAAATCATCTGCATTTACAATAAGCTTCGTCATCATTCATTCCCCTTTTTCATTTTTGTATGTTAAAAAGGGACGCACTCATTCATTCGAGCTACATCCCTCTTTTTAATCGTTAATTTGCTGCTACTTTTTCATTTTTAAAGAATTGAGGTAAATGCTCTTTGTGAGCTTCTAACATTTCATCTAGAATTTGTTTTGCTAAATTATCAGATCCAACTAATGGGTTAATACACATAGCAAGTAATGCTGTTTTATAATCACCAGTTACTCCAGCTTCCGCAGCAACACGTTCGAATGATTTAATTTGTTGAACTAAACCGCGTACCGCAACTGGCAAGTCACCCATCGTAAGTGGTTTTGGACCGTCTTTTGTAATAACGGCACTTACTTCAACAGCACAATCATCAGGAATTGATGCAATAGCTCCATTATTCATTGTGTTAACAGGTTGGATATCACCTTTATTGTTATATAATGATGAAATTAATCGGCATGCAGCATCACTATAATAAGCCCCGCCACGTTTTTCTAATTGTGGTGGCTTAATATTTAAATTAGGATCTTTATATAATTCGAATAATGATTCTTCTAATTTTTTTACAACCTCAGCACGCGTACCATCTTTTTTCGCCGCTTCAAGCTCTTCCTCTAACATTACTTTCGTTTGATAGTAGTAGCGATGATACGGACATGGAATCGCCCCAAGTGCTTCAATAAAATCAGGATTCCAATCCATTGCCTTAATATTTTGCATCGTCATACTTTCAGCAGGGCGTGCAAACTCACTTACAACACGACTTGTTACATCTTCACCATCTAATAATACTTTTGTTCCATAAACCATATGATTTAATCCCATAAAATCAATATGCACACGCTCAGCTTCTACCCCAAGACCTTTTGCAATGTTCATGTGAATATGAATTGGTACATTACATAAACCAACTACTTTACGGAAATTTGTATATCTTAAAATCGCTTCTGTTAAAATACCTGTAGGATTCGTAAAGTTTACTAGCCAAGCATTTGGACATAGCTCCTCAATATCCTTAACGATATCTAAAATAACTGGAATTGTACGAAGTGCTTTAAACAATCCACCAGGACCATTTGTTTCTTGGCCAATCACCCCATATTTTAAAGGAATACGCTCATCCTTCATACGCGCTTCAAGTAAACCTACACGAAATTGTGTCGTAACAAAGTCAGCATCTTTAAGAGCAGCACGTCGATCAAGGGTTAAATGAATTTCCATTGGTACCCCTGCTTTTTCTACCATTCTTTTCGCAAGATTTCCAACGATTTCAAGTTTCTCTCTACCTTCTTCAATGTCCACTAGCCATAACTCTCTTACAGGTAGTTCATCATAACGTTTAATAAATCCTTCTACTAATTCTGGAGTATAACTTGAACCGCCACCAATTGTTGCAATTTTAATACCGTTTCTCATTCTCTTCACTCCTTCTATATGATAGTAGAAAAGTAGTCCGGTCATTCTAGGAAACTACTTTTCTAGTTTCTCTTATTTATTTAATTTTTCATGTAGGAAAATTATTTCTGTTACTAAATCTCTCATCGTTAATGCATTCATTAAATGATCTTGAGCATGAATTAATAAGATACTTAATGTGACATTCTCTCCACGTGCTTCACCTTGAATTAAAGAAGTCTGTGCATGGTGCGCATGATTTAATTCTACTTTTGCCTCTTCAATCTTACTATTTGCTTCTTCTAAATTACCCGCTCTAGCAGCTTGCATAGCTTCCATTAGTGAGCTTTTTGCGTTTCCTGCGTGTAAGATTAATTGGAATGCTGTTTGCTCGATTGTCGTTACAGTACTCATTTCGTATCCTCCTCAAACTGCATTACATAGCAGCACTTTGATTATTTGCTGCTTCTTTCATTTTTTTAGATTCCATTCGTCTTTGTAGTGCAACGAAAGGTAAATAAATAACCACAGAGATAACTAAGTTAAATGCCGCTAAGGCTGCACCTGTCCAATGTCCCCCTGTAATTAACCACCCACCTAAAATTGGTGGAGTTACCCATGGAATATTCGTAGTTACTGGGTGAACCATACCTAAAGAAATCGCTGAATATGAAATAATTGTTAAGATAATTGGTGTACCAATGAATGGAACTAACCACATTGGATTTAACACGATTGGTAATCCGAAAAGAACTGGTTCATTAATTTGAAATAAACCTGGTGCCCCACCTAATCCAATCATTTGTTTATTACGTTTTCGATTAATTAATATCATTGAAATGATTAACCCTAATGTAGCACCTGATCCACCTAAGAATACAAATGCATCAAAGAACTGGCCTGCCATTACATTGTATTCACTCCACTTTGTAACACCTTTTGCTGCTAAATCAATATTTTCATTTCCTAAAGCTGTAAATAATGGTGTCGTAATTCCACCTAGTATGTTTGGTCCATGTAAGCCAAGCATCCAGAAGAAATGAATAAAGAATGCTATACCGATTGCAAACGGTAAAGAGTCTGCAGCATTCGTTAATGGCTTAACAAGTACTGAGCTTAACCAATCATTAAAATATACTCCATCCGATAAATATAATCTGAATAACAATCCAACAATCGCGATCACCAAGATTGTTAGCATACCTGGCAATAGCTTCGCAAATGCTTTTGATACTGCTGGTGGTACACCATCTGGTAATTTAATAACTAATTGCTTTACTCTTGATAAGCGAACAAAAATTTCTGTTGCGATAATTGCAACGATTATTCCAGTAAAAAGTGCAGTTGAATTAGTATAAGTAGAGTTCACTAATCCCCAAACACTACCAGTTGCTGTTTTTCCATTTTCTAATGTAACCGTTACTGTATTTAATGATTGTGGCACTAGTACAAAATATGACGCTAATGCGACAAGCATTGCTTCAAATCCTTCATCACCATAAGAACGTGCCAATTTATAAGCAATCCCTACAACTGCGAATACAGTCATAAATGCGAATGTACCCCACCAAATGTCTCCACCTAATGTCTTCCAGTCCACTCCAAAAAGAGCTTCCATCATCTTGTCGTAACCTTTGATCGCTCCACCTAAATTATTGAATAAAACTGCAAACGAACCGACCATTGTAATGGCAATCATACCGATTAACGCATCGCATATTGCTAACAAATGACGTTGGTTACCGAACTTTGCTGCAGCTGGCATTATGTATCTATCTACAAAATTCATCATTTTTTAAGACTCCCTTTTGTTTAAAAGTTATGCTACGATCATGACTATTTTTTTAAACTAAGTGCTAATTCTAAAACAGCTTCACCATTCATTAGTCCATAATGTACTGGATTGATTACATCAACTGGTATCCCTTTTGGCTCGGCAACTTTTTTCATTTCAGAAGCTAAATAACGAACTTGTGGTCCTAATAAAAGAACATCTGCTTTATCTAAGTTTTCTTTTGCAGCATCACCTGAAACCGCCCAAATCTTTACTTCAATCCCTTTTGCTTTTGCTGCATCCTCCATTTTAGTTACTAGTAAACTAGTAGACATTCCTGCTGAACAAGCTAATAAAATATTCATCGTTATTCCTCCAATATTAAATATAGTGTAGCGCTTACAAATTTGTTTAAAAGTAAAAACAAGATTCTTAAGCAACTGCAAATTAATTTATTCTGTACACTCTTTATACTGCAAATGGCGTGCCAACTTTTTCTGTCTTATAAAAAAATATATAATTTAATTATAGAAACCTTGCCCTATAAGGATTCATAGACATGAAATCTTTTTTCTTTGCTTTAAAAGGAAAGTAACTTAAAACGTCTAGTGTGTTAAAGATTGTTCGTAAATCTTCTTAAATTGTTTTAGTGTGTTATTACTCTGTTAGTGTGTCGTGATTTATATACACTATAATGTAGTGTTTTAAAACACTTTCACGATTTTCACTTAAATTATACATTTTGTTCTAGTAATCTATGAAAAAAAGTGATGTAGAATTAGTCTACATCACTTTTTTATCAAGTATTAAAGTGAAATCTTTTCATGCAAGTAAATAATTTCCTCTACTAAATCTCTTGTTGTTAGAGTGTTCATTAAATGATCCTGTGCATGTACTAAAAGAATATTAATTTTGTATTGTTGCCCTCCTGCTTCACTTTGTATAAGTGAAGTTTGTGAATGATGAGCCAGCCTAAGTTCCGCATTCGCTTCGTTTACTTTCCCACGAGCTTCCTCGAACTCTCCATCACGAGCTTTATACATTGCTTCCATTAATAAACTCTTAGCATTACCAGAATGTAATATTAGCTGAAATGCAATTTGTTCATTATTTGTGTCGGTAGGCATTTGCACTCTTCTCCTTCACATTCTATTATACATTTAATGAATTACTACTTGTCGTTTCTGTTGACTTTCTAGCTTCCATTCTTTCAGCTACTACAACGAATGGTAAGTAAATAACAATTGAAATCACTACGTTAACAAGCGCTAAAACTGCACCGCTCCAATGACCACCAGTTGCTAAATAGCCACCTATAACTGGTGGAGTTACCCAAGGGATTGTAGAAACAACCGGGAAAACAATATGCGATTGAACAGCTAAATAAGAAATAATCGTTAAAATAATTGGAGTACAGATAAATGGGATTAACCATACTGGGTTTAACACAATTGGTAAACCGAAAATAATCGGTTCATTAATATTAAATAATCCTGGTGGTGTTCCTAAAGCAATCATCTGTTTATGACGTTTACGGTTAACTAAGAACATCGCAATTAGTAAACCGATTGTAGTACCTGATCCACCCATATATACGAATGCATCTAAGAATGGACCTGCTAACACAGAATACTTATCTAAATCTGTCACACCTTTAGCATATAAATCGATGTTATGGTTACCTAGAGTTGTTAATAAAGGAGTTGTAATACCTCCTAAAATATTTGGACCATGTAATCCAATCGCCCAGAAAAAATGTACAAAGAATGCAATCGCAACTGCAAATCCTAATGAATCTGCTGCATCAGTTAATGGTTTTACAAGAACCGAATTTAACCAATCATTAAAGAATACGCCATCCGAAATGTATAATCTAAACAATAAGCCAACTAATGCAACGATAAAAATTGTTAACATACCTGGTAATAACTTCGCAAATGCTTTTGATACTGCTGGCGGAACGCCGTCTGGTAATTTAATAACTAATTGTTTCACTCTAGCTAAGCGTACAAAAATTTCAGTTGCAATAATCGCAACGATAATTCCTGTAAATAAAGCTGTTGAGTTTAATGAATTCCAACTAATAAATCCCCAAGTTCCACCTGTAGCTGTCTTTCCACCATTTAACGTAACAGATACTGCAGCTAATGATTGTGGAACAAGAACAAAATAACATGCTAATGCAACAAGCATCGCTTCAAAACCTTCATCACCATAAGAACGCGCTAATCTATGTGCGATCCCAACTACGGCAAATACGGTCATAAATGCAAATGTTCCCCACCAAATATCACTACCTAGTGTTTTCCAGTTTGCACCAAAGACTGTTTCCATCATTTTATCGTAGCCATGGATTGCGCCACCTAAGTTATTAATAAGTACAGCAAAAGCTCCAATCATCGTAATGGCAATCATACCAATTAACGCATCACGGATCGCTAACAAATGACGTTGATTACCAAACTTCGCTGCAGCAGGCATTATATACTTCTCAGCAAAACGCATCATTTTAATGCACCTTCTTTTCTCTCTAGATTTTTAATTCCCCGTTTTATTTTTTCAAATTTAAAGCCATTTCTAAAACAGCTTCCCCATTCATCAATCCATAATGTACTGGATTAATCGTATCTACTGGTATTCCTTTAGGTTCAGCCAGCTTCTTCATTTCTGAAGCTAGATAACGAACCTGTGGACCAAGTAGTAATACATCCGCTTTGGCTAAATTTTCTTTTGCCTCATCACCAGCAACAGCCCATATTGTTGCCTGAATTCCTTTTGCCTTAGCTGCTTGTTCCATTTTTGTAACTAGTAGACTAGTCGACATTCCTGCAGAACATACCAATAAGATATTCATCCTACACCTCCTCAATTTTCCTCATCGATGAAACGCTTACATTTTTACAAATAATGACAAAAGAATTACGCGTTACAAGGACAAGTTGTGAATCAATTTAAATATTGCAAAATCTGTGCCAATATTCTAAAAAATCTTTTTATTTGAAGGCTCAACAAAAAAAACCTTGAAGATCCAAGGTTTTCAAAACATAATATTTTTCCTAAAATAATAGTGTTTTATAAGTGTGTAATCATAATCAGTACTGTGTTTAAAAATTACACAGTAGTGTGTTGCGAAATACCCAATATAGGATATCTTCTAAGCTGAAGTGTGTCATTCAATAACACATTAACATTAATCTTCAACTGTTAAATGAGTTTTACAAAATTCGAATACTTCTTTTTCTTCATCTTCTTCCAAATCAAAATCTAAATACTGATTTGATTCAGCTTCATACAAGTCATATTTAATTAATTTCGACTCGTCACCATTTACTCCGAAAAGCGCTTTCATGTATATACCTTTTTCATTATATAATTCATCATCCTCTGGTACATTGATATAAAGAATAAACTCATATCGATCACCTTCAATGATACCAAATGGATCTTTTATTTCTTCTACAGTGTATTCTGTAATCGTTAACACAAAAACATTCCCTTCAATTATAATATGTACTATTATACACAAAGAAATGAACAAAAAGAAAGACGCCTGCCGCAGCAGACGTCTTGATGCGTTTGAGGCGAGAGACCGGGCGGCCACATCCGCGCGTTTAGCTTGCGCATATCTCTCGTCTTACTCAAATTAGCTCATCGCAAAGAGTAATATAACATATATTTAGAAAAAGGGAAAGAGGAAAAAAATAGAAGTAGCAAAAGAATCGATTAATTTTATAAAAATAAAATCACTCGGCTCTTTTTATAGTAAATTTAAAATGATTTTAAGCATTCTCTAGTTTAAAAACAGAATTTAATGATTTTTAGATCGATGCAGTATTTTTTCTTTTTAGATGTTGAGTACAATTTATAAGTTTCATTAAACTTTAGTTCTCTTTCCATTTCTTCTTTATTAAACCTTGCCATTTCCTCAAGAATCCAAGAATTCATTTCCATATGAATGACCTCCTTTTATTTACTTTAAATATATGAATTTAAGTAAAGGGAACCCATTCTTCATTGGATGGAGTTTTAGTACATCTTTAGTTGTAGGGAAAGGATAGGATTTAGGGCTGAGATTATGTGTTTAACTGAGGAAAAATAAAAACCGAGTGATAGATCTGTAAATTTACAGATTTTATCACTCGGTTTATTCTTTTAGCGCGCTCGACAGGATTCGAACCTGCGACACACGGTACCGGAAACCGATGCTCTATCCAACTGAGCTACGAACGCATGATATTTAAAAGGAAAATATGTATATTATTTTTGTCGCTCCAATCTAAGTAGGTAATTGCAAGGTGTGGCTCGATTGGTGCGCTGATATTTCGCTATGTAGCTTATTCGTAAGTTTATAAGAAAATCTTATATTTTATTATATCGTTAGAATGTTCTGACCGCAATGATTTAGGTTTCTTTTTGATTAGGAAAAAGAAGAAGATGCACTTTTGAATGGTTTGTGTGTGTTTTCTTCTATAAATTTTGATTTATACGTTTTTCTTTTTTGATTTGATGACTTGTTGGTACCAGTAAATGCCTTGAAACTCATCATCCTCTAAATACAGGGGACACCCTGAGATTATATTTAATTCTAATAAACTTTATTAATTGTTTTTTCAGAGGTTAAAAAATTTAGAACAAAGTTTAGATTAATAATTCCAAATGATTAGTTTATAAGTTCTTGTTTGATCTTAATTTATATACTATTATTTTACGCTAAGTAAAGGATATTAAAGTAGCTTTTTATCGTAAACTTTTTTCGTTGGAAATCAACATCACTCTACTCCTTTTACGAAAATTTAGTAATTTAACATGGCCCTGTTTTCAAACAAGAATATACTCGAATCATTAAGTTATTAGTTTTTTAACTAATCAAAAGAAAAACTACATAAAGTTACGTTTAATAATAGGAAAAGTCGTTAATGATGTTGAAGTATTAGATAAATAGATATGTTATAAAAGGTCAATATTTTTTAGTTAAAATAATACATTAAATATAGCATCTCTTTTATTTGACCTTTTCTGACCTTAAAGGTATTATTGTATTAATCATTCATTTGTTTTAAACAAGGAGGAGAAAAAATGAATTTAATTCCTACAGTTATTGAACAAACAAGTCGTGGTGAGCGTGCGTATGATATATACTCTCGTCTATTAAAAGACCGCATCATCATGTTAGGTAGCGCAATCGATGATAACGTAGCTAACTCAATCGTTTCACAACTTTTATTTTTAGCAGCAGAAGATCCAGATAAGGATATTTCATTATACATAAATAGTCCAGGAGGAAGTATTACTGCTGGTATGGCTATTTATGATACGATGAACTTCATTAAGCCTCAAGTATCTACAATTTGTATTGGTATGGCGGCTTCAATGGGTGCTTTCTTATTATCTGCTGGGGAAAAAGGTAAGAGATATGCTCTTCCAAATGCAGAAGTTATGATTCACCAACCATTAGGTGGTGCTCAAGGTCAAGCTACCGAAATCGAAATTGCAGCTAAGCGAATCTTGTTCTTACGTGATAAATTAAACAAAATTCTTGCAGATCGTACTGGTCAACCATTAGATACGATCGAGCGTGATACAGAGCGTGATAACTTTATGACTGCAGACCGTGCATTAGAATACGGATTAATTGATAAAGTAATTTCTAATACTGCAGCTATTAAATAATAATAAAAAACTAGCCGTAATTTTTCGGCTAGTTTTTTTATTAGAAAAAAAAGTTGGACATCCAACTTGTGAATGTCCAATTACATTAAATTTCTTCCCCAATAAAGTCCATTACTGCTTCCATCGCTTCAACTTCATCGTCGCCAGAAATAGTAATTACTATTTCTTCTCCATGAGGTACAGCTAGACTCATAACACCCATAATACTCTTAACGTTTACTTGTTTACCTTTGTAAGCTAATAATACTTCTGAACGAAATCTCGTAGCAACTTGAACAAATTGCGCTGCTGGACGAGCCTGTATTCCTGTTTCTAATAGTACTCTCCCTTTTTTCTCAATCATTTTTTCTTCCCTCTTAACTTTTATTTTATTTTTATTGATTCTCCCGCTCTTAATTTATCAGCTATTTCATCAATTTTACGTAGTCGATGATTGATTCCTGATTTACTAATTGCACCGCTAGATACCATTTCACCTAACTCTTTTAATGTTACATCCTCATACGCTACTCGAAGTTCTGCAATTTCACGTAGCTTTGGTGGTAATATATCTAAACCAACAGAGTTTTGGATATAACGTATATTTTCAATTTGCCTGAAGGCTGCACTGATCGTTTTATTTAAGTTCGCAGTTTCACAATTCACTAGACGATTAACACTGTTTCTCATATCTCTTACAATGCGGATATCTTCAAACCTTAATAAAGCTGAATGAGCACCAACAACGTTTAAAAACTCAGTAATTTTTTCTGCTTCCTTTAAATACGTAATATAACCTTTACGTCTCTCCAGTGTTTTAGCATTTAATCCGAATTCATTCATTAGACGACAAATTTCTTCCGTATGCTCTTTATATAGTGAAAAAATTTCTAAATGATATGAAGATGTCTCTGGATTATTTACCGAACCACCAGCTAGAAAAGCACCTCTTAAATAGGAGCGTTTACAACATTTCTTCGCAATTAGCTCTTTCGCTATTTCATTTGTAAAGGTAAATCCTTCACCAGTTATATAAAGATCATTTAAAATATGTTTCGCTTCTTCTTTTATTCGGACAATATATACATTGTTCTTTTTAAGACGCATTTTTTTACGAACGAGCAATTCAACGTCCACATCATAAACACGTTTAATTAATACATATATTCTTCTAGCAATTGCTGCATTTTCAGTAACTACATCTACAATAAATTGGCGATTCGCAATTGATAATGAACCATTCATTCGAATTAAAGAGGATAGCTCAGATTTTGAACAACAATCTTTGATCTCAATCGTTGTTAATTCTTTTTTCGTTTCTGATGCAAAGGACATTTGAATCACCCCCTCCTTCTAGCTCTAAATATTTTTTCATTATTCTTTTATTTTTGTCGGGATTAGGTCACATAAGATTTCAGCTAATTTTACAGTATCATGCCTAATCACATTATCATCATATTTAACGATCGACTTATGAACTATTTCTAGATTTAAAGATTTTAGCTCATTTATATCTAGTTTTACTTGTTGAGCATGTTCTTCTTTATAAAGTTCTAAAATATTTTTTGGCATCATGCCTTCATTTACAATAATTGTATCGATAAAACTTGAGTCTAAATGTTCGTATAGAGCTTTTACATGGTCACTAGCTGTATAATGCAAAGTTTCACCCGCTTGAGTCATCACATTACATACATATACTTTTTTAGCTTTTGAATTTATAACAGCCTTCCCAATTTTAGTAACTAATAGATTAGGAAGGATACTCGTATATAAACTACCCGGTCCAATTACAATTAAGTCAGCACGACTAATTTCATCAAGTGCCTCTTTTAAAGGTTCAACATTTCCTGGTGCTAAAAATACTCTTTTAATCTTCTTACCAGAATAAGGAATTTTTGATTCACCTGAAACAATTGTACCGTCTTCTAATTCAGCTTTTAATACGACACTTTGATTAGCTGCTGGTATAACTTTACCTCTAACATTTAATACCCTTCTCATTTCAATGATTGCACGATAAAAATCACCTGTAATTGCAGTCATTGCACTTAGCATTAAATTACCAAGAGAATGTCCAGAAAGGTCTCCAGATGTAGCAAAGCGATGTTGGAATAATTCTTCCAACATCGGTTCCACATCTGATAACGCGGCAAGTACATTTCGTACATCACCAGGCGGTGGAATTTTTAACTCGTCACGTAATCGTCCAGAGCTGCCACCATCATCTGCGACTGTAACGATAGCGGTAATATCAACGGGATGTTTTTTTAATCCGCGAACTAAAACAGATAGTCCCGTTCCGCCTCCAATTATTACTATTTTCGAACGTTGACTAATCATTACTTATGACTCCTTTTTTCAACGTCCCGATGGCTAATATTCGTATCATATTGATCTTTAAAGTAGTTAGCTAAATACTCTGCTAAAGTAACAGAGCGATGCTGTCCACCCGTACATCCGATCGCAATGATTAATTGTCGTTTACCTTCTCTTTTATATTGAGGTAACATAAAACTAATTAAATCAATTAATTTCAGCATAAATTCGGTTGTCTCATTAAATTTAAGAACATAAGAGGATACTTCTTGATCTAAGCCAGTTAAAGGACGCATTGATTCAATGTAAAATGGGTTTGGTAAAAATCGTACGTCAAATACTAAATCCGCATCAATCGGTATTCCGTACTTAAAACCGAATGACTGAATATTTACAGAGAAACCTTCTTGTTCATTTTCTCTAAATTGTTCAATTATTTTTTCTCGTAATATTTTAGGTTTTAAATCTGATGTATCATAAATTAATTGTGCACGCCCTTTTACCTCAGCTAAAAGAGTACGCTCCAACTCAATTCCTTTTAATGGAGATCCCGTTGGAGAAAGGGGATGTGAACGACGAGTTTCTTTGTAGCGAGTAACAAGTGCAGCGTTCGTTGCATCTAAAAATAAAATTTGAGGGATGATTGATGGAGTAGACATTAATTGATCTAATGAATTCCCTAACTGATCAAAAAATTCTCTTCCTCGTAAATCCATAACAAGAGCAACTTTATCTGTTGTATTGTGATCCGGGTCCTTTAATAGCTCTACAAATTTTGGAAGTAGAGCAGGAGGAAGATTATCAACACAGAAATAACCGATATCTTCTAACGCTTGAACAACGACAGTCTTTCCAGCCCCTGACATTCCAGTTATAATAACCATTTTTACATGTGATCTTGTAGGCATTTAACTCAACCCTTTCTATAATTTCGGTTAACTAGGATTTAAACGATATCTTAATAATTCAAAATCCGGTGTATATACAAAGGTACCATGTAAAATTTCTTTACCCTTTAGTAAATAATCAATTATGTGATAGTCTCCTGCTGCCATAGGAAGATTTTTCACTTCATCTATTGCATGCCAGCGAAGAATTCCTTCTTCACACTCATCTTGATTTTCACCGTCAAACTCGGTAGCCAAAAATGAAAACATCATCCATTCATTCACTACCTTAGCATCTTCTTCTATAATAATTGTAAAAACACCTTTTAATTTTGGGTTTTTTAAGTAAACACCTGTTTCTTCACGATATTCACGAACAACTGCTTCTCTAATGTTTTCACCTGGCTCCATCTTACCGCCGGGTGCAACCCACCAGTTTCTTCTAGGTTTTTGTAGCAAGAGGATATTATTTTCATTTACCAAAACACAATGTGTAACTCTTTGCATTTCTTATACCTCACTTACAATTTGGACTTGCAGTTGGTTGAAACTGCCCAATCTATATTATACCGTTAAACTAGTCAGACAACAACTTGTTAAGAATAGGAATTAGGGTAGAAAGGTCCTGACTAAAGGAAAAGATTTTGTAGGTTAAAACTAGGGTTGAGGAACAAAGTCGATCACTTTCGGAGACAAAAAAAGGGAACATGGACAAGCGCATATCCATGTTCCTATATATATTAGGGGGCTCTCTGGTTATTGTCTATATTACAGGAACTATATTTCAAGAGAGTTACACCCTAATTACATATAAGTTTCAGAATATTACAATTTCGTTCACAATTCTAAAACTTAATTTTATAAATCACTTTATCGTTTTTAATTAAGATCAGTTAGTTTTAGATAATTCTTCTTTTAGTTCTTCGATATAATGTTGTACTGCTTGAGCAGCAATACTTCCGTCTCCAGTAGCTGTTACAACTTGACGTAAAGTTTTTTCACGAACATCACCAGCAGCAAAAATACCTGGTACTCTTGTTTCCATTACATCATTTGTTTCGATATATCCATTTTCATTTGTAATGCCTAAATTTAAGAATGGTTTTGTTAATGGAAGCATTCCAATATAGATAAATACTCCATCTGTTTTAAATTCAGATTCTTCACCATTTTTAGTATCTACAAGCGTTACGCTACTTACTTTACCATCAGTTCCGTTAACTTCTTTAATTGTTGAATTCCAAATAAATGAAATCTTTTCATTTGCAAATGCACGGTCTTGAAGGATTTTTTGAGCTCGTAATTGATCTCTACGGTGAACGATTGTAACTTTAGAAGCATATCGAGTTAAATATACGCCTTCTTCTACTGCTGAATCTCCGCCACCTATTACAACTAATTCTTTATCTTTAAAGAATGCCCCATCACAAACAGCACAGTATGATACACCACGTCCTCCAAGCTCTTGCTCACCTGGAACACCAATTTTTTTGTATTCTGCACCAGTTGAAATAATAATTGCGCGTGTTTTGTACTCTTTTTTACCAGCAACTATTGTTTTATATTCTTTACCGTCGATAATTTCTTTAATGTCCCCATAAGCATATTCAGCACCAAATTTTTTCGCATGATCAAACATTTTATTTGATAAATCTGGACCTAAAATACTATCAAAACCTGGGTAGTTTTCAATTTCTTCAGTATTTGCCATCTGTCCACCTGGAATACCACGTTCCATCATTAATGTAGAAAGATTTGCACGAGATGTATATACAGCTGCAGTCATCCCTGCAGGACCAGCTCCAATGATAATAACATCATAAATTTTTTCTTCCATTACTTAATCACTCCTTGTACTTAAATGGCTAATTGCCCTACTTCATTAACTATCACTATCCTAATACGCGAAGACATAAAACAACAAATCATATGCTCATGATAAAGAAAACTCGTCGACTTCCGAGCCTTTTAGGCGAAGATACTACGTAGTGTACGATTTCTTGCTACCAACTTAAACTCACCTTAATGTGAAATAAAGAAAGCTTGCATTAACACCATCTGGTATTAAAACAAGCTTCGAATGGCGCTAATGCCTTTATTTAATAAATAGGTAGAGATATTATAGTTTGCTGCAATTTTCTTTTGTGATACACGTTTCACTTCATTTTCAACAAGATAATGTGTTGCAGCTAATAAAACTTCTTCATTTACAGGTAATTCTTTATATTTTAATGTAAGTTCACAAATAGCGAAAAACCACAATTGAAGATGATTACGTAGTATTATATAATCTTCTTCCCAAGTTGTTTGGACTTTCTTTGCTCCGTTAATCGCAATATTCAATGATGGATGTGGCTCTAAATAACACATATTATTTAGAAGAACTTGTTCTAATTGTTCATCGAGACCAATATTTTCTAATGGATTTAAATCTTGAAGGATCGAACTAAATTTTTGTTCATAATAATATTCCTTCATAAAATAAATTAATCCCCATCTCTCACTATTCGAATTGGAGTATTTTGCTTGGTACTCTGTTTCTGCCATCAATTGTTCGATTTCATTCGATGAATGTTTTTTTTCAGCCCAAGGAGCCAATTCCTCATGATCATCAAATTCACTCGTCATCTCAAAATTCCATATACGCTCCGCTGTTTCAGTTCTTCCAGATTGATAGGCTGCATCACAGAACATATAATAAAACTGTATTTCACGATCTGGTCGTTCCATATAAAGTAAATTAAATAACTTATATGCTTCTTCATACTTCTTGAATTGATAGAAAAGTACACCAAGCTTGTGGCGGTGCTCTTCAGAAATTGGAACAATATTTGATAAGCTTTCCAGATATTGTAGAGCAATTTCTTGTTCATTTAATATTCTTTTTAGCATTGTTAAATGAATTAAAGCTGATAAATTACCTGGATTTTCCTCTAAAACATATTGTAATACTCTTTCAGCTTCCTCAGGATTCCCTAAATGAAGCTCTACTAAAGCTAAATTATTATAAGCTGGCCAAAATTCTTGATACTTATCAACAATACTAAGTAAAGTTGTTTTAGCTGATTTCCAATCATGATTTGCCAAATAGCTTGTAACTCGCTCTTGAAGCACTAATAAATCATCATTAATACTTAAATCATCATCTTCTTCACTATGAATAATATCTAAATAGTCTTCTAGTTCTTCTAATTGCTCTTCATCCGTACCAATTTCTAAATACTTTTGAGCGTACAAATTAGCTTTTTGGAACAATCCTAATTCAAAAAATGCAAATGCTAATAAATAATATACATCCTCATTTGTTGGATATTTATCTAAAATATATTCTAAAATTGTAATCGTAGTTTGATATTGATGTAATGATAAAAGCTTTCTAGAAATATCTATAAGAACTGTTTGATTTTCTTCATTTTCAGCAGCTTTTTTTAAATAATAAATCGCTTGCTCGGAATCGTTACTATTATAAGCTTTCATCCCTTTTTCGTAGAAATAATCTTTCGGTAACGAGAACGAAACGACATTATGAAATTGATTTGTTTGATTCCCCAAATTTTCAGACATTCGATCCTCCAGTTTTTCAAGCTTATCACAGTATATCACATAAAAAGAGGAAATAGTCGCCGTCCAAATTATAAGAATTTTAAACGAACGTACAATTTCCACATTATCTAAATAAGTTGTCAAAGTATTATTTTAACCGAAACAAAAAATATTGAAAACCACTTTTTTAAGAGGTTAAATAGTAGTTTCAGATTGAGGTAATGAAATAATAACCATGGGATTACCTCCTACGAACGCACCAGCTGGAACATCCTTGTTGACAAGTGTTGCAGCTGAAACTTTCGCACCATCACCGATTGTGACACCCGGCAAGATTGTCGTATTTGCACCAATTAACACATTATTACCAATAATGACTTCTCCTAATCGATATTCATTAATTAAATATTCATGCGCCAAGATTGTTGTATTATAGCCGATAATCGAATTCTTACCAATTGAAATTAATTCTGGAAACATTAAATCAGGCGTTACTTTAAACGCAAAGGATGTATACTCTCCTACTTTCATTCCAATAAGATTCCTATAAATCCAGTTTTTCAGTCTAAAGAATGGGACATAACGAGCTATTTCAATAACAATGACATTTCGAAATGTTTTCCAAAATGAAACAGTCTTGTACACTTGCCAAAGTGAATTCTCACCTTCAATTAGGTAGCGTTTCGTTTTCCTCAATTCTCATCAATTCCTAGAATTGGTAAGATATCGCTCATCTTTTCAAGCATAAAATCAGGTTTAAAAGTAGCTAAAAAATCTTTTCCCTTTAGTGACCAAGCAACACCTGCTGTTTTCGTTCCAGCATTTTGACCACCTTCAATATCATGGTAATTATCGCCCACCATTATACTCTCTTCGGGAATAGAATTTAATTTTTTTAAAGCTAATTGAATTGGTTCTGGATGTGGCTTTGCATTTTGCACATCATCAATTGTGATAACAGTATCAAAGAATTGCTTTAATCGACCAAAACTTAAGCCCATCTCAACAACATTTCGTGCCTTTGTTGTTACAATTCCAATTTTATAGCCTAATTTGTGTAAAGTTTCAATCGTCTCATAAACCGTTTCATACTCCTCAACAAACTCATCATGCATCTCCATATTAAAACGGCGATATTCCGAGATCAACTCTTCAACTCTTTCTTCATCTACCGTAGAGAAAGATTCAGTTAAAGTTGGACCCATAAAAGGTATAACATGTTCACGTTTATATTGTTCAGGATAATATTTATTCAAAGTATGCAAAAAAGAAGCAATAATTAATTCATTTGTATTGATTAAAGTACCATCTAAATCAAATAGGATCGTATTTATTTTCATAAGAATTTCCTTTCTATTTCACTTCAGCTTTTAAACTTGATTCAGTTTTCCTACCTACTCTTCCTACGATTCTCGCAACTATACAAGTAACAATTAACGCGACAAAGAATCGAATTAAAAATAAGTATAAGACTGGAATCCCTAAAGGAATAAAGAGAAGTGTATCTTCTACTACAGCATGACAAGCTACTAAAAATAAGAAAACGAGGTATAAATCACGTTTCGAAACACCATCTTCTTTAACGGCTTGAATCATAACGCCTGCTCCAAAAGCTAATCCAAAAAACAATCCCGCAGCTAATGTAACTCCAGCTTTTGCTTCAACTCCAATTAATTTAGTAAATGGCGATAATAATTTTGTTATATAATTCATCCACCCAAAATCTTTTGCAATTTGAATAACTAGCATTAATGGAAAAACAATTTTAATAAGGTTTAAAATCCCCATTAATGACGAAATGATGGCAGTATAAACGATATCCCATCCTGTCTGGTTAGCGCTTTCTGCAACTGCAATGCCTTTATGAACAATTTCTGTTCCACCAGACCAAAAGAAATGGATACAAATAGCTGATAAAATTGCAAAACCTATCCTTACTAAAACAACAAAAGATGCTCGAACCCCTACAGCAGTAGCTACTGTCGTTTCAACAAATAGATTATGAGAAAAACTTAACATAACTGCAAGGATCAATGCCTCCTTAACAGTTAAATCCATCGGTAACATTGCTCCAAGAGCTGCATATAGATTTAAAACATTTCCTAAAACTAATACTAATGCCGCATCTCCCTTTAAACCAATAAAACTCATTAATGGTTCAAGAATATGAACAAACCAGTCCATTAGAGCAGTTTCTTTAATAATCGTTAAAATGAAAGAAATAGGGAAAATTATTTTCCCTATTTTCCAAGAAGTTTGTAAACCAACTAGTAACCCTCTCTTTAAAGTTTCCAACGTGCTCCCCACTCCTGTTTTACAAACTTATGCGTCTAAATAACGCTCATTCGATAACCCCTTAACTCTACGATAAACAAGAATGATAATAGATAGTACGATAATCACGACTGAAATAAATTGAGCCATTCTAATAGTACTTGTTAACATTAAACTATCTGTTCTTAATCCTTCAATAAAGTAACGACCAATTGAATACCAAATTAAATATGTTAAAAACATTTCACCACGTCTAAGATTCACTCTTCTCAAAATTAGTAAGAAAATAATCCCTAATAAACTCCATAGAGATTCATATAAAAACGTTGGATGATAATACGTTCCATCAATATACATTTGATTAATAATCCAAGTAGGTAAATGAAGACTTTCTAAAAATGCTCTAGTTACTGGCCCACCATGAGCCTCTTGGTTCATGAAGTTCCCCCAACGTCCAAGCATTTGGCCTACTAAAATACTTGGTGCTGCTATATCTGCAAGCTTCCAAAATGAAATGCCTCTTTTCTTTGCAAAGAAATAACTAGCAATAAATGCTCCAATTAAACCACCGTGAATAGCTAAACCACCATGCCAAATTGCCGGTATTTCACTAACATGCTTAGAATAGTAGTTCCACTCAAAGAGCACATAATAAATTCTAGCCCCTATAATTGCTGAAGGTAGAGCTACTAAAATTAAATCTAAAAATGTATCATCAGGTATTCCACGTCGTTTACTTTCACGAATTGCCAACCATAAACCTAAAACAACTCCTAATCCAATCAATACCCCATACCACTTTATTGAAAGAGGACCTAAGTGTAAAAATACTTTATCTAATGGCTGAATATTTGACTCCATTTCAATTTCCCCACTTTTTCATTAAATTAAATCACTAACATTATTACCGCCTTGAATTACCTTCTCTAAACGATCTGCAAATTGCTGCGCTGCGTTTACACCCATATTTTTCAAACGGAAATTCATCGCTGCTACTTCAATAATAACAGCTAAATTTCGCCCTGGTCGAACAGGTAATGTAATTTTCGAAATATCTGTATCTAATATTCTGAGTTTTTCATCGTCTAAACCAACTCGATCGTAAACCTTTTGAGAGTCCCAAGTCTCTAAATCAATGTTCAACGTAATACGCTTGTAATTTCGTACAGACCCTGCTCCGAAAAGAGTCATTACATTAATAATTCCTAATCCACGAATTTCCAATAAATGTTCAATTAATTCTGGCGATGAACCAATCAGCGTATCCTCATCAGTTTGACGAATCTCTACTGAATCATCTGCTACTAATCGATGACCACGTTTTACTAACTCTAGGGCTGTTTCACTTTTACCTACTCCACTTTTTCCAGTAATTAATACACCGACACCGTAAATATCAACTAGTACACCGTGTAACGCTGTAGTTGGGGCAAGTTTAGCCTCTAAATAACTCGTAAGTCTACTGTACGCTGTAGTTGTCTTACTGTTTGATAGTAAAATAGGTACGCCAGTTTCTTCACCCGCTTCGATTAATTCGGATGGAATTTCTAAACCTCGTGTCACAATGATACAAGGCGTATCATCTGCACAAAGCTTTCTTAATCGACCCTGTTTTTCTTCGTCAGTTAAGCTATGATAAAAAGTTAATTCTGTTTTCCCTAATATTTGTACTCGATCAGATGGATAGTATGTAAAAAAACCTGCAACCTCTATACCTGGGCGAGATAAGTCAGTCGTGTTAATCGAACGATTCAAACCCGCACTTCCACTAATGACCTCTAATTTAAAATACTCAACTAAATTCTTTGTACGTAATTTAGCCATACAAGCCTCCTAAGGATTAATAATTATGTATTATCTCTCATATTGTACCATTTTTAAACTTTGTGGGAAAATGTCGACAAATCACTATCTGCGCTAAAACGATTAAAAATCATTAATGTAAAAGTGAATTTATCAACTGAATTTTATAACTAAACAATCAGTTTTAGCATTATAGCACCCCTCATCAGTCATATATCAATGGAGTTCACATATAATTCGACTTCCCCACTAATTTAAAAAACAAAAAAAAGAGACTCTCAAAAGTACTTTAACTTAAGAGACTCCTCTTTTTTACCGATGACTATGCTTTTTTTTGTCCTTTGAACCAAACACAAAATATTGAATTAACATACTGAATGTACTAATTAGAATCGATGCAATAATAGCAGTTCCAAAACCATTTACTCGTAGGGCATCCCCTAATAAATAATCAGTAATTTCTAACGTAAATGCATTAATAATAAACAGGAATAATCCCATCGTAAAAATGGTTACAGGTAAAGTTATTAATATTAAGATTGGACGAATAATTGTATTTAAGATCGATAACACCAACGCAGCTATTATAGCTGTTGGAACATTTTTTACATAAAAATCTGGTTGCAGAAATCCTGCTACTACAATAAAAACTAAGCTATTAATAGCTAATGAAAAAAACCATCTCATTTATTTCACGTCACCTTCTTCTGGAACAACAAATATCCAAATTAAATACACAAATAGAAGTGCTCCAAATCCTACGAAGAATAAAATAACAAACAGTAAACGGATTAATGTACTGTCCAAATTAAAATACTTACCTAATCCACCACATACACCCGCAAGCATGGAATCTTTAGAAGATCGATATAGTTTTTTCAAAAAAAATCTCCTCTCTATCGATACGTCCTCATTTTTTTATCATTACTAATTTTTCTATTTCATTATTTATTCTATGTTAAAACATTAAAGAAATGTGGACTACTTTTCAAGTAAAAGGAACTATGAATAACATTAAAATGCCTATATAAAAACAAATACAAAGAAAAGGAGTTTAAGTCCTATTCTTTGTATCTCTTTTTCAATTTATTTTGAGACTATCTTTTTAAGATTAAGACTCCATCAATGCCATTCTTTTTTCCATTCTAGCTTTGTCCCGTTCTAATACCACTTTTAAATACTTACCTGTATGAGACGCTTCGACTTTACATAATTTCTCTGGTGTACCGGTTGCTACGATAGTCCCACCTTTGTCTCCACCTTCTGGTCCTAGATCGATTAGATAGTCGGCTGCTTTAATCACATCTAGGTTATGTTCAATTACAAGTACAGTATCTCCATTATCTACTAGTCTTTGTAAAACAACTAATAATCGAGCAATATCATCAACATGAAGCCCTGTAGTAGGTTCATCTAATATATATAAAGTTCTTCCATTCGTACGTTTATGAAGCTCGGAGGCTAGTTTTACACGCTGTGCTTCTCCGCCAGATAAAGTCGTAGCAGGTTGACCTAATGTAATATAACCTAAACCTACATCGTATAACGTTTGAAGTTTGCGTTTAATCTTAGGAATATTTTCAAAGAAGGAAACTGCATCCTCAACCGTCATATTTAAAACTTCAGATATCGATTTATCTTTATATTTTACTTCTAACGTTTCTCGATTATATCGTTTACCATGACAAATCTCGCATGGTACGTAAACATCAGGTAAGAAATGCATTTCTATTTTAATAATTCCATCGCCTCGACATGCTTCACATCTTCCACCTTTAACGTTGAAGCTAAACCGACCTTTCTTATAACCACGAACTTTTGACTCATTCGTAGCAGCATATACATCTCGAATATCATCAAATACACCAGTATAAGTAGCCGGATTAGAACGAGGAGTACGACCAATTGGTGATTGATCAATATCAATAACCTTCTCCAATTGTTCAATGCCTTTAATTTCTTTATGCTCCCCTGGACGTACTTTCGAACCATTTAATTTTTGAGCTAATGATTTATATAAAATCTCATTAATTAATGTACTTTTCCCTGATCCTGATACACCCGTTACCGCAACGAACGTACCTAATGGGAATGAAGTTGATACATTTTTTAAATTATTTTCCTTTGCTCCAACAATTTTAATTTCACGTCCATCGCCTTTTCTACGCTCAAGTGGTACAGGAATAAACTTTTCACCTGATAAGTACTTCCCTGTTAATGAATTTTGATCATTCATTACTTCATTTGGAGTTCCTTGTGAAATGACCTGGCCACCGTGAATACCGGCTCCCGGTCCGATATCAATTAAATAATCTGCTGCAAGCATCGTATCTTCATCATGCTCTACAACAATTAAAGTATTTCCGATGTCTCTCATATTTAACAATGTTGAGATTAAACGATCATTATCACGTTGGTGTAATCCAATCGATGGCTCATCTAAAATATATAATACACCAGTTAATCTCGAACCAATTTGAGTCGCCAAACGAATTCGTTGAGCTTCTCCACCAGATAATGTACCTGCAGCTCGGTTCAATGTTAAATAATCCAAACCTACATTTACTAAAAAGCCTAACCGCTCTCTAATTTCTCGAAGGATTAGATTTGCAATTTTTTCTTGTTTTGGCGTTAAATCAAGCGATCCAAAGAAATCAAACGCTTCTTTAACTGACATTTTTGTTACTTCACCAACATGCAAGCCACCAATAAATACTGCAAGAGCCTCTTTTCTTAAACGATGCCCTTTACAAGTTGGACAATGCTGTTGCGCCATGTACTTTTCCATTTGCTCACGAATAAAATCTGAAGATGTTTCTTTAAAACGTCTCTCTACATTCGAAATAACACCTTCAAATTCAATCATCGCTTCACGTACATGACCTTGCTCGTTATCGTATTTAAAATAGATTTGTTCGCCATTACTACCATAAAGAATTTTATCTTGTAGTTCTTTTGGTATGTCTTTAAATGGAATATTCATATCAATGCCGTAATGATTACAAACACTCTCTAGTAATTGAGGATAATACATTGAGCTAATTGATTCCCATGGTGCTATAGCATTTTCTTTAAGTGTTAATTCATCATTTGGGATAACTAAGTTTATATCCACTTCTAATTTTGTTCCTAATCCATCACATGAATGACAAGCTCCAAACGGGCTGTTAAACGAAAACATACGCGGCTCTAATTCCCCAATTGAGAAACCACATAAAGGACATGCATGATGTTCACTAAAAAGTAATTCTTCTTCACCTATTACATCAATGATTACTCGACCTTCTCCTAGTTTTAAAGCTGTTTCAAGAGAATCAGCTAATCGAGACGCTACACCATCTTTTACGACAA
The DNA here is from genome assembly GCF_042721555.1 of Gottfriedia sp. NPDC058432. Taxonomy (NCBI): domain Bacteria; kingdom Bacillati; phylum Bacillota; class Bacilli; order Caryophanales; family Bacillaceae; genus Gottfriedia; species Gottfriedia sp. NPDC058432. The sequence continues at coordinate 167,691 of NZ_JBHXLC010000002.1, read as the reverse complement.
TACGGTCAATTACAACTTCGATTGAATGCTTCTTATTTTTCTCTAATTCTATTTCATCAGATACATCAAATAGCTCACCATCAACACGAACACGAACGAACCCTTGTTTTTTTATTTCTTCAAATACTTTTACATGTGTCCCTTTACGACCAGATACCACAGGAGCAAGTACTTGAAGTTTCGTTCGTTCAGGATACTCCATTACACGATCTACCATTTGTTCGACTGTTTGAGAAGTAATTTCAATACCGTGATTTGGACAAATCGGCGTTCCAATTCGAGCATACAGAAGTCTTAAATAGTCGTAAATCTCTGTTACAGTACCAACTGTCGAACGAGGATTTCGGCTAGTCGTTTTTTGATCAATTGAAATCGCAGGTGAAAGTCCTTCAATTGAATCAACATCAGGTTTATCCATTTGACCTAAAAATTGACGAGCATAAGCAGATAAAGATTCTACATATCTGCGTTGACCTTCTGCATAAATCGTATCGAATGCTAGAGATGACTTACCTGATCCCGATAAACCAGTCACAACTACTAATTGATTGCGAGGGATCGTTACATCGATATTTTTTAAGTTATGCGCTCTGGCCCCTTTAATAATTATTTCATTCATACTTTTCAAGTTCTTCACCTCTCAGACTTCAATTCTAATATTAAGTCACGAAGTTCTGTTGCTCGTTCAAAATCAAGCGCCTTCGCTGCGTCCTTCATTTCCATTTCAATTGATTGAATAAATAAATGACGTTCTTTTTTGTTCATCTTCTTATATTTAGCACTAATGCCGTTTTCATAAACTTCTTCTTCCTCAGCAACAGAAGTAGCTCGAATCACATCACGTACTTGCTTAATAATCGTTTTAGGAGTGATTCCATGTTTTTCGTTATATTCTTCCTGAATCTCACGACGACGTTTTGTTTCATTAATAGCAATATCCATCGAATTCGTCATTTTATCAGCATACATAATAACATGACCATTTGAATTCCTTGCAGCACGACCAATTGTTTGGATTAATGATCGTTCAGATCGTAAAAATCCTTCTTTATCTGCATCTAAAATTACGACTAATGAAACTTCAGGAATATCTATACCTTCACGTAAAAGGTTAATACCAATCAATACATCATATTTACCTAAACGAAGATCACGAATAATTTCAATTCGTTCAAGTGTTTTAATTTCAGAATGTAAATAGTTAACCTTAATTCCGATTTCTTTCAAATAGTCCGTTAAATCTTCAGACATTTTCTTTGTTAGAGTAGTAATAAGTACTCTCTCATTTTTAGCAATACGATTACGAACTTCATCGATCAAATCGTCAATTTGCCCTTCAATCGGACGAACATCTATCGTCGGATCTAGTAGACCTGTTGGACGAATAATTTGCTCTACTTTCTCAGGACACAACTCTAGCTCATATGGTCCAGGTGTCGCAGTTACGTAAATAGTTTGTTGAACCTTTTCCACAAACTCTGCAAACTTTAAAGGTCGATTATCCAATGCTGAAGGCAGACGGAATCCATGATCTACTAAAACTTGCTTTCGAGCTTGGTCGCCGTTAAACATTCCTCGAATTTGCGGAACCGTAACATGTGACTCGTCAATCACCATTAAGAAATCTTCTGGAAAATAGTCTAATAATGTATAAGGTGTAGAGCCAGGTGGTCTCAGCGTCAGATGACGGGAATAGTTTTCAATTCCTGAACAAAATCCCATCTCGTTCATCATTTCTAAATCATATCTAGTTCGCTGCTCGAGCCTTTGAGCTTCTAGTAACTTACCGTTATCTCTCATTTCCTTTAATCGCACTTCTAACTCAGCTTCAATATTTTTAATGGCGATTTTCATTTTTTCTTCACGAGTAACGAAGTGGGAAGCCGGGAAAATTGCAACATGTTCACGGTCACCTAAAATTTCACCAGTTAAAGCATCCACTTCTCTAATTCTCTCAATTTCATCACCAAAAAATTCCACACGAATACAGTGCTCATCACGTGATGCTGGGAATATTTCAACAACATCTCCACGAACTCGGAATGTACCACGTGAGAAGTCAATATCATTACGTGCATACTGAATATCTACTAGTTTATGCAATAGTTCATCTCTACTAATTTCCATTCCAATACGAAGAGAACAAACTAATTCACGATATTCTTCAGGAGAACCTAAACCGTAAATACAAGATACACTCGCTACAATAATGACATCCTTACGTTCAAAAAGGGAGGAAGTCGCAGAGTGACGTAATTTATCAATTTCATCATTAATACTTGAATCTTTTTCAATATAAGTATCCGTTTGAGGTACATAAGCTTCTGGCTGAAAATAATCATAGTAACTAACGAAATACTCAACTGCATTATTAGGAAAGAACTCTTTTAATTCACTATATAATTGCCCTGCTAATGTTTTATTGTGAGCAAATACTAATGTTGGTTTTCCTACTTCTTTAATTACATTTGAAATGGTAAACGTTTTTCCCGTACCTGTAGCACCTAATAAAACTTGATGCTCTTTACCATTTTTAACCCCCTCAACTAACTGCTTAATCGCATTTGGCTGGTCGCCTTGAGGTGAATAATTAGAAACTACCTCGAATTCCTGCTCCATCTTCCCCGCCTCCATTTCCAAAACATACCTATCCTTCTATTTTACCACAAAATTTCAAAAATCAATCAAAAACAGAACAAACGTACTTTAAAAAATAATCATCTTTACATATTATCGATGTTTAAGTACAAATTCAAGTAATTAAACTAGAACGTATATTCCTTAAATGAAGGATAAGATAAAGAAAAAAGAACAGGAATAAAGAAAGAAGAAGGAGTAGGAAAAGATTTTATAAGTTTTATAAAATCTTTCCCTATAACCAATCTCTTATCTTTTTCCTGCCCTACTTATTCAACCTTAAAATCATATATCTGTAATTTTTTTAATGCTTTACTAGCATTTCCTTTACTATTCTTTACTTCAATCTTACCTTCGAAAACACTTTGTCCATTTGCTAAGTCAGCAATAATGAAATCTTTATTGACCTTCCCTGGATTTTCTATATTATTCGTAATTACATATAGTTTTCCATTAATGATTTTATAATTTGAAAGGTTATTACTATTTACTTTAGAAATAAGTACTGGTTCACCTTCGACTTTTTTATTGTTAAGGTTATACTTTAATACTGAAAGATCTTTATCACCGTTCGTTATAAAATACAAGTTATCTTTATCAATGATTACATTACTCTGCTTCAATTGTTCTTTTTGTTCATTCGATAAATTTAAAGGTTCTTCTTTATCAGTTTCTAAATTAAATACCAATACTTCATTACTAATTTCTTCAGTTGTTGTTTCTCCATTCGTTTGAACCGTATCCTTTAGTTTTGCCTTTTTGTAAACACTGAATTTGGAAGGAATTGTTTGATCTGATTCTGATATCGTACTTTGTAATTCAGTATGAGTGTGTGTCTTTTGGTCATTGGATGATTTATTAATTACTTTACGCTCAACAATTTTCTTTTGGTTTACATTAATTCGATACATAACTAGTTCAGTTTGCTCGACATTTATATCTGATTTTGTATTATTATTTATCGTTTTATTTTGATAAGTAGTGACAACTAAATCTTTACCGATTAATTGTACATCCTCTACATTAATATATGAGAAGTTTTCTTCTCCTGGGATATCAATTTTAAACGTATAACGGTCTTTATTATGAAGATCAAGACCATCTATATACATTTTAAAATGATTATTTTGATGCTCATACGTACCATCAAGTTTTCCACCTTTTACCCCGGCGTGCCATGCATAATCTTTATCGATATAAAATTGAGATGAAGAATTTTTTCCGCGCATAAAGTTTCTTTCTTTCTTTTTTAAATCATTTAATTTCTTTAAATCATAGTATTCACCATCAAGCTCACTAAGAATTGAATTAGTATCTTTATATTCACTTCCGTCAGTAGTGATACTTAAGCCTCTACCTCCATCCTGACCATATCCACCGCTAAGAACTAAATTTTTAACGTATTTCGAATCTCCATTTTCAGTCTTTAAATAAAATTTAGGCAACTTGCTTTCTGACATAGCTACTTTCGTAAAAAACGTACCTATACTGATTGTCGTGACAACGGCTATAACTGCCAAATTACGATATCGCTTCATTCCAAACTCCTCCTTACACCGATACTTTGTTTTTTAATAAATATTTACTAAATAAGATTGAACCTGTAATAATGATTGCAAAAAGACCTATTTCCATATAAATGACTTCGCTTGGATAAAATATGAAATTATTTCTAAAAATGTAAGATTGAATAATCTCTGGTATAAGAATTAAAACTACAATCGCCATAGCGTATAAAATTCCAAATAATATACCTTTCCAGCGATAACTACGTTCTAATAGTATGAATGTGAAAAGAGTAAACACTAAACCCATTCCAATCAGGTACCTAAAAATAAAATCCACAAAATTACTTGGTAAAATCATTTGAAAAATATTAGGACCCATAACAAGTTCAATCATATTCATTTTTCCTAAAAGTTCACTTGGAATGATTTGTTGAAATACGTTTATTTCAATTGGTAAAAGAATTAGTTGAAAAGCTAGTAAACTCAATACCATAATTAAGATTGTAGTCGCTTTAGCAAAGTAAATTGTCATTCTTGAAGTTGGTAGCATAAATAAACGGTAAATAAACGTGTTTTTTCCGAAATAATCTCTATACCAAATGATAAAAACATAGAACATCATTAAAGCGACACTGATCACAATAGGTCCAATAAATAATGCATGATTAGCAACCTGGTTAAAACTTATCAATCCATACCTTGTAATAAATTCCTCAGTTGCTTTCATAGAGCTTGCGTAATTTGCATCATTCGCCATTTTCATATAAGAAGACTTTACTGCAAATAAACTTACAAATTGTGATATAGCTACTACAATTAATAACCCTATATATAATTTAAAAAATCGATTAACTTCAAAATTAACTAGTTTCAAATATCGATTCATGACTCATACACCTCTCTCATTACGTCCATCACTGATTTACCTTCTTCTAATCGAATTTCTTCTGTATAAAACTCTTTCAGAATTTCGCCGTTATCTAATAAAACGACTTTATCGATCAAATGCTCAATATCACTAATTTCATGAGTAGTTATAATCACGCCTCGATCTTCAATTAAGTGACTCGTAAACACTTTTGCAATTTGCTCTCTACTAAACATATCGATACCAGAAAAAGGTTCATCCATCAGAACATAATCTACATCTAGTCCTAAACCAAACAGTAAATTTGCTTTTGCAGCATTCCCTTTTGAAAGTTCACCTAGTTTTTCATCTTCCTTTAAACGGAAAAATCCAAGTAGTTCTTTTGCACGCTCTGGATTCCAATTTACATAAAAGTCTTTCATAAACTGCATTGCTTCACCAACTGTAAAACTAGGAAGCATTGTAAGTGTATCTGGTATAAATGTGATATTTTCGTACATTGTATGATTCATTTTCTTATCATCTATTAATATTTCACCGCGATCGATTGGCGTAATCCCCATAATCGCCTTCATCGTTGTAGACTTACCAACACCATTAATACCAATTAAACAAGTGATTTCTCCTTTATTTGCAGTGAAAGAAATATCACGCAAAACATTTTTCCGACCATACTTTTTTGAAACATTTTTTACTTGGATCATTTAAGCATCTCCTTTCTTTTCTTCTTTTATCTTTTGTTCATAGTTCTGTTTAACCATTGTAAGTAATTCTTCTACAGGAACATTTATTACTTTAATTGAATCGACGAATTCATTTACAGCTTCCATAATCAATTCATTTCGTACACCATTTAACACTTTTATATCAGTCGTAATCTTACTAGGGAAATTTCGTTCAGTCGTAATCAATCCTTGTTCCTCCATTTCCTTGTATGCTTTTTGTACAGTATTTGGATTTATATTAAATTGAACAGCTAATTCTCTTCTTGATGGTATTTCTTGACCAGCTTCTAATAGTCTTTTGGCAATTTGTTGTTTAAAATGCCTAACGACCTGTAAATAAACGGGTTCACGGTTATTCACTATAAATTCCATCAATCCACCTCCTCGTTCTTAATACAATTTAATTAGTATGTGTGTGTACTACTTAGTTCATACACCTAATCCATAACTATGCGTATTACTCGGTTAATACACCTTATACGTGTACTATACAGGTAATACACTAAAATTGTCAAACATAAAATTAAAAAATACTAGACTTAATTGAACCGTTCCAATTAGTCTAGTATTTGTACGCTATCCTTAATTTAGTTTTTTTCGATCTTTTCGAATAACTAAAAAGTAAAAGAAGATACTAGGCCAAGGAAATTGGATCATACCTAACAGCCCCCATAACCAGGCTGAACGATTTCTCTTTTTAGCTTTTGTAAAAAGTGTGATACTTTGAATTATTAAAATTGTGAAGACTAAAACTAATATGATAATATTTTCTGTTGTCCATTCCACTTTAAATCCACTCACTTTCTATTTTCTTTTTATCTCGTTTAAAAATAATTGGTAGTGCAATAAAGCCTAAACCTTGAATAATAACAATACTCACTGGTGCTTCTAACGCTATAAGTAGTGTACCTATAAATAAACTGCATGCTACACAAATGAATATTATTAATTCCTTAAGAAAAATCGTTTTCTTTTTTTCTTGATGACTTTTAATCTTTTCTGTAATTGCGTTGATTGAAGGTTCTTGAATATTCGTTAATTCATCAAACTGCTTAAATGCCGAAACAATTTCTTCTTTATCCATCTTGCATTAACTCCTTTCTTAACTCCTTCATTCCATTATGAATTCTTGATTTAACCGTTCCTTCTCGAATTCCCATCATATTTCCAATTTCTTCGTTCGTATAGCCGTAGTAATGCTTTAATAATATGGCCGCTCGCACTTCCGATTTAAGCTTTTCAAAACCCTCCATAATATCACTCCACTCAAACCCTTTATAAGCCAACTGCCAATTTAAGGAACGGGATAATTCTACAGACTCATTTTTTTGCCAAAACCATTCGCGCTTTTTCTTTCTTTGTTGATCTAAATAAAGTCTAGTAGCGATTGTTATTAGCCAAGTTGAAAATTTTGATTGACCATTGTATTTCTTTATATTGTCATAACCTTTCAGCATCGTATCCTGCACTAAATCTTCTGCAGTTTGTTGATTTAACGTCATCTTCAATACGTATTTATATAAAAAGGAATAATGGATTTGAAAAAGTTTAGCAAATGCATCTTGGTCACCTTGCTGAGCATCCTTGATAATTTCTAATTCATCTAAATCAGCCATTTCTTCCTCCTTCCTAGCTAACTTATTCAATATTTATTTAGTTTTCATTTGTTATACGATTAGGTTCTGCAAATCGTTCATTTTTCTTTTAATTTTTTTCAAAAAAAAAGTGAGGGGTAAATTCGACTTTACCCTTCACTCTTATTAAACTTATTTAGGACGATCAATCGTAAACATTTCTCCAACCTTAGCATAATCATTCCCTGCTAAACGACTAACTGCTTTTAAGCCATCTGCATCGATCCGTCCATTTTCATAAATTTCATCTTCTATATGAAAATAAACAACCTTGCCTATTAATAAGTCGCAAGCCTCATTATCTTTTCCTAATGGAATTGCTTGTTCTAAAATGCATTCCATTCGAATTTTTGACTCCTTCACTCCTGGAACTGAAACCATTACACTTTCTACTGGGGTTAACCCCGCTAATTCAACTTCGCTCTCAGTAGGTAGCAATGCAGCAGCTGTTTTATTAATCGCTTCAACATTTGATTCATCAACAATATGGACAACGAACTCTTTTTTCTCAATCGCATTTCTAGCTGTATCTTTTTGTTTACCGTTTTGTCGCTGAACTGATACAGATATCATAGGTGGATTAGACGTTACGATGTTGAAATAGCTAAATGGTGCTCCATTTAAGACATTCTCATTTGATTCAGTTGTAACAAAAGCAATTGGTCTTGGAATAATTCCACCAATTAAGAACTTATAATTATCACGATCACTTAAATCCGCTGGAGAAAAAGATTTCATCATTATTGCATACTCCTTAAAAGTTATTTTTGTACCAATCAGCTGCTGCCTCAATTTCCGATCTAGTTAAACTATGCCCCATGTTTTCCCAATGAGTAACGACTTCTGCGCCAGCGCCGTCTAACAATGATGCTAATTCTTCCGTTTCTTGTGGTAAACAAATTGGATCATTTTTGCCCGCACCAATGAAGACTGACACATCTTTCAAATTTGGCAATTCTAAATCACGTATCGGTACCATTGGATGCAATAGCATTGCTCCTTTAAATACATTTTCGTAATGGAACAGTAAGCTACCTGCAATGTTTGCACCGTTTGAATAACCAATTGCGATCATATTGTTTGGATCAAATCCATGTTCTGCGGAAGCTGATTCAATAAACTCTTTTAATTCTTTTGTACGGAAAACTAAATCTTCCATATCAAATACCCCTTCAGCTAATCGCTTAAAAAAACGTGGCATTCCATTTTCGCTCACATTACCTCTTACAGATAAAACAGAAGCTTCATTATCGATCATACCTGCGATAGGTAATAGATCCAGTTCATTTCCACCTGTACCATGTAATAATAAAAATGTTGGTTTTGATGGATTACTTCCTCTATTAAATACGTGCTTCATCGTCATTCTCCTTTCACTTCTCTAACAACAATTGGCTGTAAGTGATTTTCTATTATTTCACGATGTGGTTCCTGCCACTTTGGTAGCATTAACTGTTCTCCTAAATGGTCTATATCCTCATCAATCATAAATCCTGGTGGATCGGTTGCAATTTCAAATAAAAGCCCACCATTTTCACGAAAATAAATTGCATTAAAATAATTTCGATCTTTTACTTCAGTAACTCCATAATGATTGTCATATAACTTATCTTGCCATTTTACATGTTCTTCATCATTACTTGCCCTCCATGCAATATGATGGACAGTTCCTACTCCCATAGCGCCTCTTCCTACTGCTGCTAATTCAATATCGATAATATTTCCGATATCACCAGCAGCCTTAAAACGTAAATAGTTCCCCTCTTGACCTAAGCATTCTAATTCCATCACGTTTTCCAATAGTTCAGCTGTTTTATTTGGTGCTCCAGAATATAAAACTGCACCACCAAAACCTTTAATTGCTACATCCTTTGTAACACCATTAAATTCCCAAGTATTTTCCTCGCCAGCTTCCCTTCCTACTAATTCAAGCTGTAAGCCATGAAAGTCTTCAAATTGAAGAAATGTTTCTCCAAATCGACTTACTTTTTTTGTTTGAATTTTAAAAGATGCTAAACGATTTTCCCAAAATTCCATTGAGTTAGCTGGGATTAAGAATGTTGTGATTCCTACTTGCCCACTTCCTACTTTTCCTCTATATGCATTAGCCCAAGGGAAAAAAGTCATGATCGTTCCTGGTTTTGCAGATTCATCTCCGAAATAAAAGTGATACGTACCTGGATCATCAAAATTAATTGTTTTTTTCACAAAGCGTAAGCCTAAAATCCCAGCGTAGAAATCCATATTTTCTTGTGGATCACCAACTATCGCAGTAATATGATGTATACCTTTCATTTTTCCCATAAACTCTCCTCCGTTCTAATTAATTATTTATTTAATTTCCTTAATAAAATAAGTAATTGTAATTGCTCTTCTTCAGTTAATTTACTGAATTGAGCTTGTTGAAACTCATCCTGTGTAGGAACGATTTCTTCATACATTTTTTGACCGATCTCTGTTAAAGAGAGATATTTGTTTTTCCATTCTACTTCTCTTTTAATCCATTGAAGCTCTTCCATTTTCTTTAATAGATGAGTCACATTTCCTTTTGTAACAACTAATTTATCGGCTAATTCTTGCTGAGTAAGACGCTTATTTCGCCCAACATGGACTATTACATCAAATTGAGCAGTCGTCAGTCCCCATTTTTTCAATTGATTATTTGATTCTCTAACATTTTTAAGATAAAAACGAGCTAATCGAAACCAAAGTAATACTGCTAAATTTTTTGATTTGTTTGCAGAAGCTTCATTATGACCATTCAACATTTTTGCACCTCTTTGATCGATCTTGTTATCAGTTTAATACTAAACTGATAACTTTGCAAGTAGATTGTTTTATCTAAATAAAAACCTATTTTCTAAAATTACTTTCGAATTCATATCTATTTCATACCTTAAAATACTGTATTACACTACTTCTTCCATCAATCTTAAATTCCCTTTAATTTCCTTCTTTTATTCTTTTTTTAATTAGTGATGTTATAATTATGTTTAATTTCAATAACTAGAGAGACAGGTAAAATAGATGAAAAAAAGATTACTTAAGATAAGTGCAAGTATTCTAATTTTGTTTCTGATCTTATTTGGATCGTACAAGCTAATGAATGCAAGATCTTTTCAGCTTTTTGGTGGATTAACAAACGAAGTACACACTAACCAAAAAGTAGTGGCTTTAACATTTGACGACGGTCCAACCAAAAACGTTGATAACATTCTTCCACTTTTAGATCAATACAATGCAAAAGCTACTTTTTTTCTAATCGGTAATGAAATTGAAAAGAATCCCGAGGAAACTAAAAAAATTGTGGATGCGGGACAACAAGTTGGAAATCATACATATTCTCACGAAAGAATGGTGCTAAAATCACCTTCATTTATCAAAAATGAAATAGAAAAGACAGATAAACTAATTCGAAAAGCTGGCTATAAAGGGGATATTGAGTTCCGTCCACCAAATGGTAAAAAACTACTTGGGTTACCGTATTACATGCATAAACATAACCGAGAAACGATTACATGGAATTTGGAGCCAGATACTTTTTACACAAAACCTGAAGACAAAATAAACTATGTAAAGAAAAATATTAAACCGGGTTCAATTATTTTAATTCATCCGATGTATGATAAAACTGGTAAAGAATTAGCAACAATTAAGGGGATATTGGATTTATTATCGAAAGACGGATATAAATTTGTAACAGTGAAAGAGCTTCAGAAGTTACAAAAAGACAAGTAGCATCATGCTCCTTGTCTTTTTATATATTGATTATCGATTTTCTTCTTTATGGAAAATTTATTGCTTAAACTAAAGACTAAAACTCCTAACACAGTGCCAAATGTATTTAATAATATATCATCAATGTCGCATGATCGATAATTATATCCAATAAAAAACCCCATGGTTCCTTGGATTATTTCAATCCCTAAACTTACAGTAAAACCAACTAATATCGTTTTACTTCTCATAATTTTAGGATAAAGAACTGGCAAAGCAAATCCTAATGGCATAAATAATACAATATTTCCGCCAACTTGCTTTAGAGCAATAGAAAATGATCCATAACTTATTGAATCTACAACTACTTTAAAAGGGACAAAATTATTTGTATATCCCAAGTGATCCTCAATCATGACCTGAATTAGATATTTTTGATAAGGAAATGGAAACAAAGTAAAATCCACGATACATGTAATGTAGATTCCAAAGATGATCCAATATAAATATTTTAGTAGAGTAATATAACCTTTAAAGAATCTATAACCAAAAAATAAAATGGTTAAAGTCATGATAAAGATACTAGGATATAAATAATTTAACAAAACTTTCCTCCCCTTCACCTTCCAAGGAATAAGAAACAACTTGAAGTGTTTCGCTTTTTCCATTTTTTACCACAACTTATTATACTATATCAAAACCTCTTTATTTTATATAGTTCATCTAATCATTTTTGATGTTTTCCATATAAGTCAGGTGCTTATTTTACTTTCACAATTGAGATAAATATAAAAACTTTGAATATTACTTGAAAAAAAATCCAAAATAATACTGGTACATTTTGAAAACATTTCAAAGGAGACATCTAGATGAAGAAACAATTACTAAAATTCACATCTCTATTTTTATGTTTTGCACTAATTTTATCCCCTATTAAATCCAGTGCCGAACAAATAGATACTAGAGCTCATGGAAGATGCATAAGTAACTCAGCATGTAATTTCAAAGCTGATATGAGAAAGCTTTGGATGGATCATTTAATATGGACTAGTAAGTATATTGTTAGTGCTGTTGCTGGAATGCCAGATAAGGATGTAGTACTTGCAAGACTATTAAGAAATCAACAAGATATTGGGAATGCAATTAAACCATATTATGGTGCTGCCGCTGGAGATCAACTTGCTAAACTATTAACCGAACATATTGTACTGGCTGGTAAAATTGTTGATGCTGCGAAAGCGAATGATATGGCAACTTTAAAAACATTAAACGATCAATGGTTTAAAAATGCAGATGACATTGCTGCATTTTTGAGTAAAGCAAATCCAAATTGGACAAATCAAGCTTTAAAAGACTTACTATATACACATTTAAAAATGGTAACAAATGAAGCTGTAACTAGAATAAAAATGGACTGGGACGGCAATGTAAAAGCATTTGATGCTGGTCTTCAACATATGATTCCTATAGCTGATACTATTTCTTCAGGCATTATTAAGCAATTCCCGAATAAATTTAAATCTTAAACAAACGTTTGATTAATTAACAAAAAAGATGAATTTAGCTCTAAACTAAATTCATCTTTTTTCTGCTTATTTTAAATCATGCAATCTTTCCATGATCCGTCTTTTTTTATAAAGCATTCTACCAGCCTCGCCAACATCTTCAATTGCTTGTTTATTTACATATGCACCAAATATTAAACCTGCAATCGGGACCATTTGAAACAGTTTCTTCCAGCCCATGTTATCTCGATATGTATAAAATACTTCTCTCCAACCTTCAATTTGAGAAAAGGCTTTTTTTCCTTCAATATTTGTTAACTCTTCTAATATCGCCTTTTTACCAACTATATCAGCAGATGTAAATTGCAAGCATTTAATAATGAAGACTCTCTCCATTTGGTCATTTGGATCATAACCATAAGAAATCGCTATTTCTTGAAGTGTCTTTAATGTAAGTCCTAATAAAATTGGAATATCGATCGCAATCGTAAACATTCCACCAAAACCTGTTGTCGCTCCTTGGACCTTTGCAAATTGTTTACGACTAGCAATAAAACTATTCGAAACAAGATCCATTTGTTCAAGACTAAGTTGGTTGACCATTTCTACTTCAGTTAATTCTTGAATTGAAAGCTCCTTACGCATCCTAGTTAGAGTTGAAGGAACACTAACTAAATATTGACCACCAGCATTCACATACTTAGATAGCTCATCTAAAATAACTCCAATCTTATCATGAATGAACTTAGGTGTAATTTTATCCAAAATCATAAATGGAATTCTACCAATTTTCTCCCAAAAAAATACGCTTTTTTGATCTTTTTCCCATTTTTCAATTTCATTAAGCTGCATTATTAGATACTCTTTCGTTTCCATAAACACTCCTAAAATTTTAATCTGAACATAGTGACTACTAAAACTATAAAGCTTTTTGTGAAAAAAACCAAAAATAAAAAAGGGCTGTTCTTAGACTTACCCCTTTTATTCTTTTGAGTTAGTATTTTTCTTATTTTTGCTATTTTACTTACTCATGAGCACCTTATGAGTTAGCTTTTTTCTTATTTTTGCTTTTGTACTTACTCATCAACCCTCTAAGAGTTACTAAATTCCTCATTTTCACATTTTTACTTACTCATGAACCCTCTATAAGTAAGATGCTTTCATTTTCTTACCTCTAAAAAACAAGGTACCCCATAAAAAGTGGGACACCCTGTTCTAATGTTTAAAATGATCTTCATAATCAACCTAAAAATCTTATCTTATCCGGGTTTCGAAGCATATAAATACTTCGATAACGATCTCCTTCTATTTCAAAACAAATTACGGTTGGCTCCTCGCCTTCACTTTTAACAATTAATCCAATTTGATTATTGATCAAAGCAATTTCGATTTCGGATGGAGAGTTTATCTTCTTCCTCACTCCAACAAGGAATGCAATAACATTTTTCTGTAGGTTGATTGGGCGAAGTGCAGCTTTCGTTTTGCCACCAGCGTCAGTAATTAGTACGATATCTTCCGTTAAAAGTGATATTAGCATTTCTAAATTACCTGTTTCAGCAGCTTCTATAAATCGTTTTGCAATGGTTAGCTCTTGATTTAGATTACGTTTTTCAACTACATCCTTACTTTGGACTTTGCGTTGAAGTCTACTGAATATTTTACGGCAATTCAATTCGGTTTTATTTAAAATATTTGCGATTGTACGAAAGTCAAACTGAAAGGCTTCACGTAATACAAATACTGCCCTTTCGATTGGATTTAGCTGTTCAAGTAAAACTAAAAATGCATAGGTTATCGTTTCATCTAAAATCATCTTTTCCATCGGATCATCATGTAAATCTTCAGGTAAGTTCTGAATAATCGGTTCTGGAAGCCACGGTCCTATATAAACTTCACGTTTATTTTTTGAAGATTTTAATAAATCCAAGCAACGGTTTGTCATAACTTTACATAAAAATGCTTTTATATTATTCGGCTCTTCTTTTGTGATGGATTGATTTATCTTATGAACTGTGAGAAAAGTATCCTGTACCAAATCCTCCGAATCCTCAACCGAACCTAGCATACTATATCCTATTGAAAATAAAAGTGGTTTATATTGAGAATATAGATAATCTACTTCCATGGAGTATCTTCTCCTCTATCTTAAATTAGTTGAAGTTCGAGCTTCTCATTTATAAGTTTAGTAGCATTTTTAGCGCTCTTTAGTGATGCATTCAATAGAAGTTCTGTCTCCCCTACCCAATCCCCTGCAACGTAAATACCTTCTATGCCCAATTCATTATTTGATAAATTGTTGCCTAATTTATCAAATGGCTTTTTTATGTCGTTGGAAACAATAAGCTTAGGAAGATAGCGACGTGAAATGACGTACTCTCTCCAACCTGGTTGAACTAAATCAAGTAAACTTTCAAGCTCTTCCTCATCTTTTGCAGAATCTGTTTCGTTGACCGAGTTTAAATATTTCATTATATGGACTACACTTTCGCCTTCTTTCGATAATTTAGCTACTGTTGAATGATTTGAAAAATACCATGGTTGATCTACACCTAAAGCAAAGTTGAGTTTTGGATTCGGTAAACCATTCATCACAAGGTCAAGGCATGCAGCTTTTACTGGCACCATTTGATTACATTTTTGTAAAAATGAATCTGAGACTGGCTCATCTATTAACTTAACTAAATCAATTGGGTTAATAGTTGATAACAAACAGCTAGTGTTGATCCTAGTATCATTTTTCAAGATAAGATTTATGTTTGGATAAGAGCCAGTAATTTTAGATACTACTGCACTATTTTGAATCGTAACACCAAGTTGATTCGCCTTTTTAATTAGGTCGTTAACAATTGATTGCCATCCGTCATTTATATACAATACTTTAGCACTACGAAGCTGGCCAATTGCCACTCCTGCACTTATCATTTCTGAATTACTTGTAAAGGTAGATACGCGTACAAAGGCTAAAATTAAATTCTTTATACGGTGACTTGTTATTTTTCTATTTAAATATTCTTCTAAAGTAATATGATTGATCTCATCTAAGTCCATTTTACGAATATGTCGGTAAAATCGAATAAATTCCATTTTTTCTTTCCATTTTAAATGATTACCCAAAAATAAATTAATTGCCTCTATTATTTTCATTTGTTTAGATCGATCTCCAAGAATAAATGCCCCACTCAATTTTGGAAGTTTGCCAGAAACAGTAACACCTACTTCATTTAAAATTTCGATACAGTTTGTATATAGTGCGTGTGCTCCAAGATTTAAATGTGCATCGCCAATTGTATTAGAAATACCTCTCCCACCTAATTTAGATGCTTTATCCAATAGAAGTACTTTTTTACCTGCTTGAGCTAAGTAGATCGAAGCAGTTAACCCCGCAATACCACCACCTAATACAGTAACATCCCATTTTTGATGACCATCTATTTGATTTAAATTCATAATATTATCTCTCCCTTTCCTTTTCTTCATTAATTAAGACGAATGAAATACAAAAAATGTGACATATAGTAGAGCAGGACAAAGAAAAAATAATTATTTTATATTGGCTTCGGACGGGCTTATTTCATTTCTCTCGAATAGTGATAAACAGAATTACATAAAATTACTTTGACAGGTAGAGTAATTATTGTTAACATTACTCTATCAGATAGAATAATATTATAGAAGGTGGATTTATGGTTAGAAGTGATATCATACGCGGGCATCTTGACTCAATCATATTAAAGCTCATTTCTGAGAAAGACCGCTACGGATATGAGATTTCTCAAGAAATTGGTTTACGGACAGACAATCGGTTTCAAATAAAAGAAGCAACATTATACGCTGTATTTCAGCGCTTAGAAAAAAAAGAATTAGTGGAAGCTTATTTTGGCGATATTACACACGGTGGAAAAAGAAAATATTACAAAATTACTTCATTAGGTAAAGCATATTTAAGTGAATTAGTAAAAGAATGGCAGGAAGTAAAAGAAATAATTGATTTATTCATGGAGGAGATATAATGAAAAAAATTAGAAATCATATTGAAGAACTATTTAAAGATGTTCCTAAAACTGAACAATCAGAAATAGTTAAGCAAGAGATCATTCAAAACTTAGAAGAAAAAGTCATGTTTTTAATGGAAAATGGTAAGGAAGAAGAAGACGCTATAAACAAAGCAATTGTAGAATTTGGTGATATTGAGGAATTAAAGAGTGAACTTGGTGTTAGAAAACCAGATAGCAAAAAGTCAAATTTTGCAAAGCTAAATTTATCTTACTCAATTTGGGGTAGTGGTTTACTAATCGCTTTTTTCTTATTTATTAATTTTTACTATACTCCAAAGACTATATGGTTTGTGTATCCAACCTTTGGATTATTATGGTGGCCCCTTTCAATGTATTTCTACTGGCAACGTAAAAAGTGAGGTGAATATCAGTGAAAAATTATATCGGTTTTGCAACTGCAGGCTGTATTATGACAATGGTCTTTTTTATGCTCGTAAATTTTATTACATCTCCTAACACGATTTGGTTCATTTACCCATGTTTTTTCATTTTATTTTGGCCAATTAGTTTATACTTCATTGGAAAAAGATCGATGAAGCAATTCTCACTCTTTGGCAGTATCGTACTCTTAGCATTCTTGTTAACGGAAAACTTAATTCACTCACCTGATTATCTTTGGTTTTTCTATGCTGCTTTCCCTATTATTAGTTGGCCAGTCTTCATGTATTTAGGTAAAAATGCTAGAACTTTACCGATTGCTCTCCTTGGCAGTATCATTACAATCGCATATTATGGGTTATTGAATTTTATCGCCTCTCCAGAATATCCTTGGGTCATTTATCCGGCATTCGCAATTATTTGGTGGCCATTATCAATTTATCATGCAAAAAGAAAAGCGTTTGTAGCTTTTTCGTTTACAGCTAGCATTCTAATTAGTATTTTCTTTATCATTGTAAATCTCATTTCATCCCCAGATACAATTTGGGCTGTATATCCAATATTTGCAGTTATTTGGTGGCCTCTAAGTATGTATTTTTATAGTTATAAAAAGAAACAAATATAGGTATTAATTGTACGCTCCTGAGCTTGGTGGACTTCAAATTATGAGGTCCTTTTTATTTTTATAAAGAGCAAAAAGCGATTCTAATAAAGAATCGCTTCATAAACAAAAGCTTATTCTGCTTCAGAAACCAATGTAAATCGTTCATTTAAGTGTTGAGGATTTTCAATTTCGTCTAGTAATGCAATTGCATAGTCAGCATAACTTACGTAGCTATTACCTTTTTTATTAACAATAAAATTGTCTTTTCCTTTTTGATAAGCTCCAGTACGCTTACCATTCGGATCAAAAAATGCCGCTGGACTAATAAACGTCCACTTAATATCAGTTGTTTTTTGTAAGTCGTGAAGATGTTTTGTCATATTTGATGCAGTTGCATAATATTCTTTTGGAAATTCAGGTGTGTCCACTAATTGAATCGTTTTGTCTTCATCAACATACAAGCTTCCTGCTCCACCAACTACGATTAATTTTGTATCTTTGGCATCTTTTAACGCATTTATTAAGACATTCCCAGCTTCAATATAAAGATGCTCTTGACCATCCGCTGCTTTAAATGCATTTACAACAACATCAAATTGCTTTAAGTCATTTGAATTTAAATCTAATAAATCCTTTTCCAACACTGGTACTTCTTTATTCGTTAATTTAGAAGCACTTCTTACGATTGCTGTTACCTCATGGCCTCTTTCTACCGCTTCTTTTAAAATAAGATTTCCTGCTTTTCCTGTTGCTCCAATTATACCAATTTTCATCTTTTTTCTTCCTCCTAAAATTTAAGTTATTTTGACCTCACAGTTGTAACAAAGGAGGTTACAACCACTTTAAAAAAATATAAATAATATACAGATGTAACAACTATAGTTACATCGTTAACAAAAAAAATTGAATGATATTATCCAATTTTTTTGCTTAATACTGTAACTAATTCTTCCATAGTAACTTCGTCCAGTATTTTTTCCATTGCTTCTTGTGCTCGATTTAAGATCAGCTCTAACACTGCTTGAATATTTGCACCGACTGGACAATTCGGATTCGGTTTATCATGAAATTGAAAAAGTTCTCCTTCATCTACAACTTCAACCGCTCTATAAACATCTAAAAGTGTAATTTCACTTAAAGGCTTATGAAGTGAAGCTCCACCAGTTCCTCGACGGACTTGAATTAACCCAGCATTCTTAAGTTTTCCCATTACTCTTCTAATTACGACTGGATTCGTATTTACACTTCCTGCAATCCATTCGGAAGTACAAAGCGTGCTATTCTCCATCGTAACTAAAGATAAAATATGAACAGCAACGGTAAAACGACTACTGATTTTCATAGGATTCAACCTCCGATGTAACCATTATAGTTACAACAATTATTATATGTCAATACTATTTATTTTACACAAACTTATGATCAATTTATATTTTTTTATTTAATAAAGCCAAGTTAAACAGCAGAAAATCGTTAACAGCTACTATTAGAGGTAAACTTACACCAGTGCCATAGTAGTTAAAATTTATTCAAAAATGGAAAAAAATGGTTGAACAATTATAATAGCTAACTTATCCTTAAGTTATTAAGAAACATTAATACAAGGGTGAAGAAAATGAATGGAAATGATCTTGCTTATCTAATTTGCTTTACGATTATAGGTTTGTTTTTACTTGGTTTTGGTATCATGTATAAAAAAGAAGCTCATGCAGATTTAAAAAACAGTGGTGTTGGAGGAAATGGCGTAAGCGGAATAGGTGCTATCTTGTTCTTCCTACCTCATTGGGTATATAAGGCAATATTTATCGCATTAGGAGCATTCCTAACGATTGGAATTTGGTATGTTATGTTTTTTTACAATAAATAAAAGACTTTCCATTCAAATCTAGAGAGCACAAAGAACCAATAAGAAGGGAGCTATTAGTATATAGCTTCCTCCTTTACTTAATAAGTGACATAATTCCTAAAACACCAATCATTAAACCCGCTATTTACTAATCCTAAGTGAAATTTCACATTAATCCATACAAAGCTATACCACCAAAAATAATAATAATCATACCTGATAAACGGTTAATTAATGTTAAAGACCGATCATTGATCCGAGATCTAAATAGCCCTACCCCACTGCTTAATATTACCCACCATAAACTTGAACCACAAAAAACACCTAATACTAAAATGATGGACGAAGCAATATTGCTATCTGAATTCGAAATTCCTAATCCTGCAAAAATGGCGATAAATGATAGAATCGTCATTGGGTTTGTCAGCGTTAAAAATAAAACCGATAAAAATGCATTAATCATATTTTTCTTCTGTGTATCAGATTGAGTATAGCTGGCTTTTGAAATAATTGTTTTTACACCTAAATAACATAGGAATATACCACCGATTAACTGAATCCAAAAATGTTGACCAATTAAAAAATTCATAATGATAGTTAATCCAAAGCCTGCAACTAAACCATAAATACCATCAGCAGTAGCAGCCCCAAGTCCAGAAACTAAACCAACCATTCTTCCATACGCTAAAGTTCTACGGATACACAGTACCCCAATTGGGCCAACAGGTGCGGCAATTGATAGACCAATTAATAAGCCTTTAATATAAAATTCAAGATTCATGTTGCCCTCCCTACTCTATAGAAAATTTATGCTTTTGCAATGGCAGTCGAAAGGTTTCTTTCGATGTATCCATTACAATTGTTGTTTTTGTTCTTATTACTCCCTTTAACCCTTTTATTTCATGGCTAATTACACGATCCAAGTCTTTTGTATTTCTACTTCTTATTTTTAGTAAATAATCATCTTCACCTGCAATATGGTGACATTCCTGTACTTCCTCTAATTGATTAACAAGTTCTAAAAAAGGAGCTCGATTTTCAGGTCGCTCAAGTGAGACAGCTACAAATGCTGTTAATTCACTTCCAACTTTTTCTGAATCAACTAGAACACCAAATCCTTTAATTACACCTTGTTCAACTAAACGATTAACACGTTCAGCAGTAGCCGGAGCTGACAAACCGACCTCACTAGCTAAATCAGCCCACTTTATTCTAGAATTATCCATTAAATGATTAATAATTTTCAAATCGTAAGCATCCATCTATAACTACCTTCTTTTTATAAGTATTTATCCTATTTTACTTATTTTCTGAAAGTAATTCAATATTCCCAAGTAAAAATATATTCTAAATATGCGCGTTTATTAAACATATTTATTTACTGGTACTAATAAGATGAAAAAGAAGACAATCTTTATCGAAAGGGGAGTCATTTTATGAAAAGAGACCCGTTTGAATATCGAAGAAGACTAAGAGAGAGAGAAAGAGAAAGAGAACTTAATGAAGAAAATGAAAGAGAGCCTGATGAAGAGAAAGAAGTAAAACACAAAGAAGAAAAGCCTCAAACACATGTACATGAGTTTGTAGCAAGTACTAAACTGGCAGAAGAAGGTGACGATCGACATAATCATCGTTTTGCTGGAGTTACAAGTGAGGTCATTCCTGTAGGAAGACACAGTCATATACATCGAATTGTAGTAAATACGGACTTTCTCGATCATCATCACGAGGTAATTATTGAAACCGGCCCTCCTATTCCTGTAGGAAACGGTAAGCATGTTCACTTTGTCAAAGGAATGACAACGATCATTGATAACCATGAACATGCTCTTGAATTCGCTACTTTAATAGATAGACCATTAGTATAGGGGAATATTAAAATTCAATTTATGTATATTTTATTCAACTTGATATACATAAGTTTTTTAAATTCATGTTCCGACTCCTTATCAACAAATTTTAACGTTATATCAACAAAAAGTGTTCGTATTTTTCAATATTGTCTATGTGATATTTCAACAAACTAAAGGACCTTCCATAGAAGGTCCTTTAGCTATTTCTCAATCCTTCAGTATTCATTAACACAATTCTCCATCCATCCGGATCTTCAAATGTAATACTTTTTCCAAGCCAATAAGGATTCTCAGGTTCAACGTCTATATATCCCATATTATTTAATCGGTTTTTGATAAGATCTATTTCAGTTTTATTAGGTATATAAAATACTAAAAGATTATCCTTTGTTGGGGCAGGACATGGGCTTCCATCAATATGTTGAGTAAATTCTAAATGGTATTCAACATCAGGTAATCCAAACATGATTCCATCATACCCATTATGATTTTGAAAACTGCCCACTTTTTTTAATCCAAGCCCTTCACCATAGAATTTACTTATTTCAGCTAATTGGTTTGTAGGTCTTGCAATTCTAAACTGAACCCAGTTTTTCATTGTCATCACCTTATCCTTTAATAATTTGATGCTACCCATTCTTCATTTAGCTTTTTTGATATTTGTGTATAGAGCTTCAATTCTTGAAATAAGCTATCTACTGAATATGATGTGTTTTCTTCTAACGCAGTACCTTCTGATATAAAATCTGATGGATCAATCACAACTTGTTTCGATAAAACATTTGCATACAATGCTCTTAAAACAATTCTCATATTGTTAAGTGCATTAATTCCACCCTTTCCTCCACCAGCTACAGCCAATATTGCAACTGGCTTATCTTTAAAATGCTTACTACCTAAAAAGTCAAAAGCGTTTTTTAATGCACCACTCATTCCACCATGATATTCCGGTGTTGCAATGACCATAGCATCAGCATTTTCTAGCTGTGATCTTAGCTTTTGGATATTTGCTATTTCATTTTGTTCTTCTTGACCATTATAAATTGGTAATACTAGTTCACTTAAATCAATTGTTTTTACATTGTATTTTTTCGAGATGATTGTAGTTAATTTACCTGTACGACCTTCTTTTCTTGGGCTACCATTAATCATTATAATATTCATATTTCCACTCCTTTAATTTGTACCTTTAGTATAGTCAATTAATAAGGTCCAAACTTCAGTCGTTTGATAGAACTTTTCTACACGTTTAGGAGTAGATAAAAATAAAAAAAATCTACAACTAAAGTTGTAGATTTCAAATAGATAGACGTTCGGTTTCTTGATTCATTTTTTGATAAACTTTAATATTTTGATAAACTAATTCAAGTAATTTAGCAGTTATACCCTTTTCCTTTGCAAGTTCTAGTAAATACCCTTGCAAATGATCCCCTTCTACTAAGGAACCTTTTTCCATATCCCTCTGCAAAGAGGACTTCATATCATATCCAAGTGCATCGATTGATTTCATATGCTCATCCACAATACTTTCAGAAATCGGTGCACCATGGGACCTCATAATATTAGCGCATTCTTCAAATAATTCACGGATCGTAGCTCTTCCACCATCACTTTCTCTAATTGGACCAATAGGAGCACGCATAAGTGATGTAACACCAGACATTACAGTAATAAACAAATATTTATGCCACATATCACGTTCAATCTGTTTACTATGGACAAAGTCAGCTTTTGAACCGTTAAATGCATCAGCAATTCTTTTAATACGGTCAGTTTCTTTACTTAAGAATTCACCAAATACAAGTCTAGATGCTTTACTTGTTTGAGCAACTTCCCCAGCTTCATTCAAAGTTGTTTCAATAAAACATAAACCGCCTATAACCTTTTCTTCACCAAAGGCCTGTTTTAAAGGATTTAGATGAGCAATCCCATTCAAAAGAGGTAAAATAACAGTTTGATCACCTACAAACGGTTTTACATCCAAAATAGCATCGCTTAAATGATATGACTTAGTCGAGAAAAGCACAATATCAAAAATCTCTGCAGGACTCTTTGCCGAAATTAGATTCGGTTGAAATGAAAAATCACCATTAACACTACGAATGACCAAACCATTTTCCTCTAGCTGCTTTTTCCGATTAGCTCGTACTAGAAATGTAACATCTTCACCCTTTTCTACTAAGCGTCCTCCAAAATAGCCGCCAATTCCTCCAGCTCCTAATACAAGAATTCGCATCAAACTCTTCCTTTCTATTAAAAATTAAAAATCTGAACTTGCTAATGTCTATTTCAAAATCCCATTTCGAACTGCGTAAAGTGCCAGTTGAGTTCGATCTTGAAGCTGAGTCTTTGCTAAAATATTCGAAACATGAGTTTTTACAGTTTTTTCTGTAATAAATAAAGATGCTGCTATTTCTTTATTACTTTTTCCCCTCGTTATTTCCTTCAATACATCCATTTCTCGTTTTGTTAATTTATCTTGAAATGACTCATCGTTCTTCGTTTCTATCTTCCCAGTTAAAGCAGAAACTAATTGCGTCGTAACCTTTGAATGAAACTGTTTTTCCCCATCATGTATCTTTCGGATTGCGGAAACGAGCTCATCTGGGTCACTATCTTTTAAATAATAACCAGCTGCACCCGCTTCAATAGCAGGTAAAATATGATCTTGATCATAAAAACTAGTTAATATCATTACTTTTACAGCTAAACCCTCTATTTTTATTCTTTTGGTTGCCTCAATTCCATCTAGAACTGGCATCGCTAAATCCATGATAACAATATCAGGTCTTAACTCTTTTACTAAGCTTAATGCCTCTTCTCCGTTCGATGCTTCTCCGATAACCTCAATATCATCTTGCGTATTTAAGAAGAAAATAAGTCCTCTCCTAACTACATGATGATCATCAGCAATTAATATTTTAATAGACATAAAACTCTCCTTCTTAAAAAGGGATATTCGTCGTAATTTTTGTTCCTTTATTCAAATCACTTTCAACTAAAAACGACCCTTTTATCGATTCGACTCTTTCCTTCATACTTTTCAAACCTAATGTTGGGATTTGTACGGCCTTTGGGCATATAAAACCTACACCCTGATCTCGAATCGTCATTTTTGCTTTCTTAGTACTGATTGATAACTGTAAATATACCGTATTTTGTCCTGAATGTTTTCTACAATTATTAAACGCTTCCTGACCTACACGCCATAACGTTTCTTCTATTTTAGAAGGTAAGATCGTTGTTCCTTTTATATTACTAATTACTTTTAATCCTAGCATTTCACCATAGTTAATTAATGCGCTAACTATTCCTTTTTCAATACCTTGTGGTCTAAGCTGCCATATTAAAGCTTTCATTTCTGCTTGCGCTTCTTGGGCAATTTGTTGAATATGATTAAAAGTATCCTTTAACTTCGGACTGTCGGATACATTTGCACCTGCTTTAGCAGTTACATTAATTGAAAACAATAATTGACTAACTGAGTCGTGTAAGTCCTTTGCAAGACGATTTCGTTCTTGAATCAACTCAAACTCTTTTACCTTTTCAGTTAATTGAATTCGTTTAATTGCCGTTCCAATTTGCAACGCAACTGCACCTAGTAAATTCAATTCTTCCTGATCAAATTTTAATTTATTAGAAGCAGCAACATTTAATAAACCAAAAGATTCTTCACCTGCTTGCAGTGGTACAGTCGCATGATGGGTGATACCATTTGTTTCTCCCCAATTATGAATAAGTGAGTCTTCTAATCTTTTACATTCCATAATGTTTGATGCCTTATTAAGTCTGCCTGTATTATATTTATTTACACACCAACAATCTCCATTGCACATTGGCTTAGCTTCTTCGTTCATGAGAGCTGGGGGTAATTCATGTGAAGCGACTAATTCAAAATCTCCATTTTTATCAATTAAAAAAATCCATCCTGTATCTAGACCCGTAACTTGAACTAATTTGGCTAAGGCACAATTGAGGGTACTGTGTAAATCAGTACCCTCGTTTAATATTTCTGCAATTTCTTTTAATACTTGTAGCTCTAAAAGAAATGATTCTTTTTTCATACTTATGCTAATTCCTTCATTCGACGATCAAGTTGTTCAAGCACCATCGGCCACGCTTGCTCGTGTTGGTCTCTTGATAATTCATCTGGGAATCCCGCATGTGTCAATTTAATAACTGCTGCTCCACTTTCATCTGTAGAAAACTCTACAGTGACTACAGTCTCTGCTTTTGATCCTGAAGTGAACCAAGTAATCTCTACAAGTTGATTGTGCTCAAGCTTTAAAAAGCGACCATAATGAGGATGACGTTTATCTTCAAAATGCGTCTCAAAGAAAAATACAGAATTAACCTCTGCCTTCATAATCACCGAACCTGGCGCAGCAAACCAATCTCCAAATCTTTTTGTCCAAGCCTCATACAATACATCTATTGAATTTTCCATTACTCGTTCCACAGTGAGACTATGTGGTCTATTCGATAAATCTGGATAACTAATAATATTCATATTAATCCCTCCAAAAAGTTAGATAGTTATTCATTTTCATTAATAATAGCTAGCATTTGGTGATCTTCCCACTTCCCATTTATACGGACATTTTTCTTGGCAATGCCCTCTTTATGGAAACCAGCCTTTTCTAATACCCTAATTGAACCAATATTATGAGGCATTACACCTGCTTCAATGCGATGTAATTTTATTTCATTAAAGGCATATTCTACAACTAACTTTGCAGCTTCAGTTGTATATCCTTTACCATTTTGTTGTTCATCTAAAGAATAACCAACAAAACAACTTTGTAAATCTCCTCTTAAAACCTCTGCTAGCATCGTAAAACCTATAAAAGCATTTGTTTCCTTTAAAAAGATACCAAAGCCATAATACAGATCATTGTCGCTTTTCTCTTTATATGACTTAATGCGATCCTGCTGAGCTTCCAAAGTATAGAAACTCTCGTCTTTTATATATGTAAAAGGTTTAAAAAACTCTCTATTTCGAACTTCGTATGATAAAAAATCCTCAGCATCTGCGACTTCTAACTGTCTTAAATATATATTATTACCAACTAATTTCATCTGTTTCCTACACTCCCTAATTCCCCTGCTTTTCCTGACCCATTAAACGCCTGTTGCCCATATTATTCTTGGATCTATCTTACGGACTAGACGGTACGCTATCGGTTTAAAACCATTTTTTGGCCAGAATCTCGAGGATTCTAAATTCGTTATTCTCCAATCTGTTTCGCACAGTTTATAGCCTTCTTTGTCAGCAAACGTAAGTCCATGCTGTAGTAAGGCCGTGCTAACGCCCATTCCGCGAGAAGTTTCGACCGTTGCTCCCACTACTAAACTAATGCAAGATTCAGGTGTTAATAAATTCTCATCAGATGCTGCCGCTGATTCAAATACTTGAAAACCTACAATCTCATTTTTATAGAGAGCTAACCATAAAGTTGCGGCTTCATCATTAATGATTTCTGCGTAACCTTCCTGATAGTCCTCTCTTTCTTCAATAAACCCTGGTGCAAATACCGGTGATTTTGCTTGGTGTTCCATGATCACAGTTGCTAATTCACGTATTCTTTTTTCATCTTCACTAGTAGCCACTCGAATCTGTATATCTTCAAATACTCTTTCCGACGAAACTGACAAATCACGTATTCCATGAACCTGCTCATAAGCAAACCCTAAGTGAAACCATGCATCTAAAGTCGACTTATTTCCACTTGGAACCATTACATAATGATTAAACGAACCAAGCTCTACCATTTTCTTCGCAAACTCTACATATAACTCACGATATAATTCTGCATCTTCACTTTCTGCTATCGCCATCCCTGCATACTTAATCCAAGTATGACGTTCTCGATTTTTATCTGTTTGAATTGACCCAATCATATAGCCAACTAACTCAGAATCATTCATCGCTGCAATACCAAAACTATCCTTTTCATTAAAAAGCGCCTCAATAGCTTTCTTAGCATATGTAGCCTCTTCAAATTTAGATGGTAATTCAGGGTTTATACTTCGGTCATACATATGACGGATAGCCAAGAGACTAGCCGCTTCATCTAAGTGTATATTTTCGAATGCGATAAATTTCATAACAAACCTCCTTGCAACTTTTACAAGTGTAACTACTCAATAATTCCGACTATTTAAATTATCATTTCATTCACTCATTACTAGTTCCATAAAAAGTTCACTACTTCCTGCTTATAGCTGGATAATGCTCTCTTTCATCTAGTAAAATTCAGCAGCAATCCCATGTGTATAGGACATTAGTAAAATCCTTTTTTAACAAATCCTCTTTTTTAATAAAGAAATTCGCTACACCAACATCGCCAAACATACATTCAATCGTATCATCACTATCAATTTGTAATAACAAGATAGAGTGATTTTCAGTTTTTTTAACATAATCTCTTGGATCTGACTGAGTAAAGTATGGATACCCTCCAATTCGATGACCATCTCCACTAAAGTATTCAAAATAAAGCTCACCTAGCTCTTCATAATCCTCATGATCAATTTCTGCGTCAAACGGTACGTCTAAGTCGATTTTCTCAAAGTCCATTGCTTCAGGGGATATTGGTTGAGCTGTTAATTCAAAATGCATTGCTGCTTCTTTTCCAATTGGAAATTCATCTTCTACAGTTATAAAAGAGAAATCTTCAATTAGGTTTGTTTCATTTAAATTTTCATGATAGATAACCCTAAAGCTTTTTTGACTTGTTGGATGTTCAAAATCTTGCCCATACAGATCATCAATCGCTATATAAAATTGAAGTAATCCCGATGTTGGAAAATTTTCCATTTTAGGCAACTCAGAAAAATTAATCTGAGCAAGTAATTTCATAGGCTCCTCGTTTTCATCCTTTGGATACTCCGTACTAGATGGAAAATAAGGGACTCCTGAAAACTTACTTTCTATTAAAGAAGTCTTTCTTACGATTGGCTCAATTTCAACTGAATCTTTAACAGTAGACTCAATTGTTTCTTTATAAATCTGTAACTCTTTCGGTAACTTTAATTGTTTAATCACGGGGCACCTTCTTTTGTATTTGATAATTAAATCATATCAATTTTAACAATTTAATTCTCGATAAATCTCTGATTAAAAGTAAAAAACCACTGTTTATATACAGTGGTTAGCAATTATTTCTTAATGAAATTCTAAAAACTCGACTCTGTTCCCAAATGGATCATTAACAAAAAAGCGAGTACGACCTTCTATTGGTGGTTCCTCTTTGATTTCAAAGTTGAGTTGAAGGAGTTGCTCTCTTAATGCCTCTATGTTTGTAACAATTAAACCAGGATGAGCTTTTTTAGGTGCTATAAAATCTTCTTGAATACTAATATGAATTTCTTGATTACCACAAATAAACCAGCATCCACCTCTGCCTTTTAAATTTTCCGGCTTTGGCAATTCCTTCATTCCTAAAATTCCATTATAAAATTTTCTAGCTTCGTCCTCTCCACCCTTTGGACAAACTAATTGAATATGGTCAATTCCTTTTACTTCAAATGCCATTGATTAGCACCTCTCTCATTATGAAAAGTTTATATCTTTAGAGTACCAGAACTAAAAAATAAGAAAAGCATTACCTCTATAGAAGTAACGCTTTTCCCAATATTCCAACTTATCAAACTAGCTTTAAGCCATTTGTAATAAGATTCTTTAAAGAATCTTCTTTTCTTAATGCTTCCAATTCAGCTTTTAATGGTTCAACAATTTGCGCTAATTTAGCATTAACTATAGCTATTTCAAGTAATTCTAATCGTAATAACCAATCACTTTGGTGTTCACGATTAAGTTCGTTATGCACAG
This sequence comes from Gottfriedia sp. NPDC058432, assembly GCF_042721555.1. Lineage (NCBI taxonomy): Bacteria > Bacillati > Bacillota > Bacilli > Caryophanales > Bacillaceae > Gottfriedia > Gottfriedia sp. NPDC058432. The sequence continues at coordinate 138,527 of NZ_JBHXLC010000002.1, read as the reverse complement.
CAATTAGTTTAGAAATACAGTCATCACAGAATGTATTCTTTTCTCTAATTACTCTGACTTCTTTATATAATTTTTCTAATTCAGTTAATGGGGCTGGTGTTTCCATTACGAACTCTACTTCTTTAATTGAATCACTAAAGTAAGACGTTGGATCTGCTGCACCAGGGTATGCTGATTCAACTCGAGAACCAACTGCCATATCAAAAGTTCCCCACTCTTTTTTGAATAATTCTTTTCCTTCGTAAGTAACAGTGCAGTCTTCAAATGAGATTAATGCAACTTTATCTTCATTTTTAATGATATTCACAATTCTTCCGGAAGCGCTTACATTGCTTAAGAATTCTAAATCAACAAAGTTCCCTACGACAATACCTAAATTTTTAAGTGCAGCATCATCACATTCTTCTAATTCAATATTTCCTTTTAGAAGTCCAATTGGCGTACCAAATCCTTTAGCATGGTAGTCTTTTCCGTGACCTTCTAATTGCTTATTGTTTATTGAAAGTGCTGTTTCGCCAGTTGTATTAACGTAAATTGCTTCACCATTTTCGTCTTTAACGATTGCATGAACAATACCAGTTACACTTAATCCAGAATTTAATTCAAATGTAGCAACAGTTTTCGATTTAAGAGCTTTATCTAAACTTTCAGTACCACCTACACGGAATGCCATAGTGCTTGCTAATTCCTCAGCACCTTGCATTAATTCATCGAAATCTTTGCATACAAATAATTGTGCTTGCATTTCAGTTATATTTTTCGGTTGTAATGTAGAAGCTTCAATAGAGAAAGGTAATCTTTCAACTGCATCTGTAAAGCAATGTGTGCTTTCACCTACTGATGATAATAAACCAGCACCGTAAATTTTTGGATTATCTAGTTCACCTATTAAACCATATTCAACTGTTCTCCAGAATACGCGTGAAATTTTTTCAGCTTCTGAAATTCCAACAATTGCTTTTTGTCTTTCTTCAACTAATCTTTGTGCAGCAGCTTTTTCTTCTGGAGTCGATTTTGGATCTTCCATTACAATCGTTAAATTTCTAACTGCTTCAAATAGTTCTTGTTTTTCTTTTGTAGCAAATGCCTTTGCACCAATTGATCCAATTTTTTGTACGTACTCTCTAAATACAGGATCAAATAATATTGGCGCGTGTCCTGCAGCCTCATGAATAATATCCGGAGCAGGTGTATATTCTATATTCGTTATTTGTCTAATTTCAGTTGCGATTGGTAAAATACCATTTGCTAATAGTTCAAAAAATGCAGCGCCTGGAATTAATCCATTAACGATTCCTGCGCCCCAACCGATTTTTGAAAGGCACTCGTTCATTTCAGCTACATTTGGAATTTTTTCCGTTTCAATTCCTGACATTTTTAGTCCATCGACAAATGCAGAATGTGCTTTATCTTTTAATGCATGATGATTTTGTCGCATTACATAGCGCCATACAGCATGATCAATTGGCGTGTAAAGATCATAATTTTGCTCCGATAAGTATTGTTTCAAATGAGGTGGTATTATTTTTGTTTCAAAAGCTGCTTCTTTCATGTCATCAATTCCCCTTTTTAAAATTATTTCACTTAAAAATCTATTACTCTACTTTCTTAAAAATACCCGTTCTATCTATATCTTGCTAAAAGCTTTTTTGAGCATTTTTAAGCAAGTTTCCATCATTTAACCATTTCTACTTTTTCCAAATTACTCCTTCTTTCTACAAATTTTTTTTTTATTCGGTATACATAATCATAATCAACCAAACACATCACTCCTTTCAAATACGAAATGTGGAAGGCGTTTGCTAAAGCCCCGACAAGCATGAGACAAAGGCCGATAAAGGTTGGTTTTTACCTTTATTGAACTTTGGCTTATGACCTCGAGGGGCTAACGCCTGGAACTAGACAACACGAAATGTGGAAGGCGTTTGCTCAGCCCCG